>DDLU01000298.1 GCA_002340305.1 Desulfovibrio sp. UBA2564 | reverse complement strand
GGCCCTGCTTGGTGCGCCGCTTATGCACGATTTTGCATCCATCAGCCTCAGTGATCTGCTTACTCCCTGGGAGAAGATTGAGAAAAGGCTTGAGGCTGCGGCTGCTGCTGATTTTGTCATTGCCATCTACAATCCCCGCTCAAAGAAAAGGGCAGGACATCTTGGTGAAGCTATTGAAATTTTGAAAAAATTTCGTGATGGCAACACACCGCTCGGTATTGTGAATAAGGCCTATCGTGATGGACAGCAGGTGCAGGTGGTTACTCTGAATACTTTGGATGTAAATGATGTTGATATGCAAACCGTTCTGATTGTTGGTAATTCTTCCACAAGGGAAATTGCGGGGAAAATGCTCACTCCGCGCGGATACGCCAACAAGTATGACATTTGATTAAGTGCAAGATAACTATTTGATACCGCTAATTTTAATCACTAGAATTTTTTACCGTGCTTGACATGGTTTTTTATCTAAATTAAATCCTTTAGAAGACTGTAATTAGGTTAACGTTATTCTAAGGAGGAACTGAGGATGAAAAAGACCCTGCTTATCAGCATGGTAACAGCTGCTCTGGTTTGCGCTTTCGCTCTTCCCAGCCTGTACGCTGTTGATGCTCCCGGTGACATGGTTCTGAAAGCACCTGCCGGTGCTAAAATGACCAAGGCTCCGGTTGCCTTTTCCCACAAAGGACACGCAGCTCTCGACTGTACTAAGTGCCACCACACATGGGACGGCAAAGCTGAAGTTAAAAAGTGTTCTACAGAAGGTTGTCACGTTGACACCAGCAAAAAAGGTAAAAAGAAGCCCACTTCTTTCTACTCTGCTTTCCACGCAAAGTCTGACATGAGCTGCGTAGGCTGCCATAAGGCTCTGAAGAAAGCTAAAAAGGCAACTGGCCCCACCAAGTGCGGCGACTGCCACCCCAAGAAAAAGAAATAAGTTTTCTTGATGTGTAATGAAAAGGGGGCTGCCCGCCCCCTTTTTTTCAAATTTTTTTTTAAGAGGGTAGTCTATGACCCCGGATTCACCGGAGAATAAAGGCACGGAAGAGGTTCTCGACCTTAATGATGTTGCTGAAGAGGTTGATGCCAGCTTTGAGCAGGAACTCGAAGACCTTTTTTCTGAAGACCTTGATATTGAAGAGCCTGAATTGAGTATGGACGATTCAGACGATCTTCTTGTTCTGGACGACGTTGTCGATGAAAGCGGAGACGATGATCTTCTGGTGCTGGATGACGTTGTGGAAGAGGCTTCCGGTGATGATTTAATCGAGCTTGATGATGTTGTTGAAGCTGGGGAAGAACTCCTTGAGCTTGATGATATCGTTGAAGAAGCCGGGGATGACGCTCTTGTCTTGGACGATATTATAGAAGAAGGTTCCATGGATGAAGTCCTTGAACTTGATGATGTTGTCGAAGAAGCCGGAGATGGCACTCTTGTCTTGGATGATGTTGTTGAAGAAAGTTCTGCGGATGGAGTCCTTGAACTTGATGATATCCTTGAAGATGCAGGAGATGCTCTTGATCTCGGCGAAGTTGCTGAAGAAGTGACAGAAATTCCTGAATCACCGGTAGAAGAGGCTGGAGCTGATTCCGGTGATGATATTGATTTTGATCTCGGTGAAGCTGAATTGATGGCTGCAGATGATGCAGGCGGTGAACTTGATGCTGAAGGTCTTGATGATCTCATAGACGATCTTGGCGGCGAAGCTACTGTTGCTGAAGACGATGACGAGGATATTGATTCCCTATTCGAAGAAGATTCAGAGGTTAAGAATCTTGATGCCTTACTGGAAGACGAAGGTGCGTCCGAAGACGATGATCTTGATGACCTGCTCGGTGAGGTAGAAGACAAGGTTGATCTTGGTGAAGATGTTCTCGCAGATGAAGACATCGAGGGATTGCTCTCTGACGATCAGGAAGAGATTGTCGAACTGCATGAAGAAGGCCTGGAACTGCTTGATGAAGCACTTGAAGAGGATGTTTCTGAGCCTGTTATCGATGTAACTCCTGAAGCGGATGTTGCTGAACCGGAAATTCTCGAACCTGTCGCAGAAGAACCTGTTTGTAAAGAAGTTGAGACTGAGGTTGTTGAGCCAGAGCTTGTTGCCGGAGACGTTGATCTTGCCGCTGACCTTGAAATGGTTTCGGATGATGAGCTTGAAATTGAAGACGATCTTGATCTCGGTGAACTTCTTGAAGATACCGAGATAGATTTTTCCGACCTCGATGCAGATCTTGAAACCGAAGAAGCCGAAGTTCCGGCAGTTTCCGGTGAGCAGGCTGCGATTATCGAGGAACTTGAAGAGAAGGCTGCTTCTGCTGCAAAGCGTGCAGAGGCTCTTGAAATTTCTCTTAACGATGCCACTGAGCGCATTGCTGTTTTGGAATTGGCTCTTGAGTCTGCTTCTGAACGCATAGCTCAGGTCGATACCCTTGAGTCAAACCTCGCTGCATTTTCTGAAAATATGCGTTTGCTTGAGGAAAGGGTTGCTCAGGGTAGCGGAGTTGAAGCTGCGGTAAGTCAGCAGCTCAGCGAAGCCCTTCGTCCTGATTCCGCTGCTGTTGTTGCTATCGCAGCTGCAGCTGCCGATGAACTGGGTGACAAAGTCAGTAATGAAGTTCAGCTCGGTCTGCGTGAAGTCCGTGCAGATGCAGAAGAGCGTATTGCTGCTGTCGAGAGCAAATTAGCTGAAGCTCCTGAACTCGAGCCGCGCATGAGTGCTTTTGAATCCCGTCTTGATGAAGTTCCTGATCATGAGCCGCGTGTGGCCGCTCTCGAATCCCGCCTTGATGAAGCTCCTGATCATGAGCCGCGTGTGGCCGCTCTTGAATCCCGTCTTGACGAAGTTCCAGACCACGAGCCTCGCATTAGCGGACTGGAAGAAAAAATTGCGGCTTTGCCTGATGTCGGAGATGTTGTCAGTAAGACTCTTGAAAAAGAGCTTGATCCTGACTCTCCCGCCTTCTACCGTATTAAGAGCAGACTGACTGAAGATATTGAAGATTACCTTGCTCCGCGTCTGGTTGAAAAAATCGACGACATGAAAGGTGAGCTTGAAGAATCTTTCAAAGTCTCAGTTGAAGAATTGCTTGCCGACAAGCTTGAGAGGGCTGTGCCCGCCGAAGCTGCCCGTATTATTCGGGAAGAGATTGCGGCTTTAGCCCGTGAACTTGAAGGCTAGTATTTAAAATAAAGTTATTTAGATCGGTCCGCCGGACACCTGTCCGCCGGACCGATTTGATTTATGTAACTGCGTGGGAAAAAAGAAAAAGCCTATGCCACAAGGTTTACCCACCCTAGAGGCGAAGTCTTAATAAAAGGTTTTGAAGGGGTTGAGGGAAGGGAAATGCCCGCAGGGGTGAGTTTTGGGAAGGGGTCGAATCAAATGTTTCCTCTTCCCTAGCTGCCGGGGGCATTAAAAAAAGCGGGTCGACTATTTGTGGGTCTCATGCTAAAGAGCCTCACAAAAGAAGGGTGCTTTACAGGTTTTCTTCTTTTTACCCGCCCGGCGCCCTACCTGTGGAGGTCGTGGCCATTTCCCACCGGGCGGGGTTTTTCAAGCCTAATCAAGGATATACATTATGGAAAAGATTCAGAAACAGGCTTTGCAGGTCGCTAAGGAAATCGTAGTAAAATTTATCGAGGTAGGAAGAATTTCCCCCTCCAATTTTTCTGAGCACTTTAATGCCATCCACGCTGATGTGGTTGCTTCTGTTGTTGAGCAGGAAACCAAGCTTGCCGAAAAGCATTCTGTAGACGGCAAGGGAGAAGCTCGATAGATGGCGCAGAAATCCCATCAGGAACACGGCAAAAATGTCAGGGACATGTTCGGCAGGATTGCCGGATGGTATGATTTCCTGAACCATTTTTTAAGTGCCGGGCAGGATATCTACTGGCGTTATCGTCAGGTAAAGCTGGTCCGTCCGGGCAAAGAAGGTCTGGTGCTTGATCTGGCAGCCGGAACCCTTGATGTTTCCGTGGAACTTTTACGGCAGTACCCGGATGTAAAGGTGCTGGCCATGGATTATACCCACCAGATGCTCGCTTGCGGAAAGGCTAAGAAACTTGAAGGCAAACATGCCGCGCGTAGCGAGAGTCTTGCTCCTGTTCAGGCGGATGGAAGAGTTCTCCCCCTGCCGGATTCCTGTCTTGATGGAGCTACGATTTCTTTTGGAATCAGGAATATCCTGCCCCGCGAAGAGTGCTATAAAGAGGTGTTGCGAACTCTTAAGCCCGGTGCGAGGTTTTGTATTCTGGAATTCGGTTCAGGGAGTAAAAAAATCTGGAAGGGTGTTTACAATTTTTACCTCAACAAAGTTTTGCCCATGCTGGGTAAGGTTGTCTCCGGTGACTCCGGTGCATATTCCTATCTGGCGGATACTATCCGGGCTTTTCCGGATGAAAGGGCTCTTGCTGAGGAACTGCGCGAAGCAGGTTTTGGACGTGTGATGTTTATCCCGCTTCTTTCAGGGATTGTTTACATTCACGTTGCTGAGAAAATTGAAGAGTAGCACTATAAATCGGAAAGCGATTGCCCGAAAGAGATAAGCAGCAGGCCGAATATCATGGCGATGAGACCGAGAATGCGTAATTGCCTTGGGCCACGCTCAATAATAGAAATAAGGATTCTGGGCATGCGCTCAGAAAAAACGAAATAGGGAATCCCTTCAATAATGAAGGCCAGACCAAGGGCGGACAGTAGAAAGGACCAATCAATATGCATAATAGTTGCTTTGTATATGCGCAGGTTGATTATGTCCACCCTTACGGAACAGAGTTAGTTTATTAATTTTTCAGGCCGGAATTATTATGCAAGTGTTTTGAAGGCTTATTTTGTTATTTAAGTAATAAAGGACAATAAGTTATGATTAAATTTTCTGACATTGTTGAAAAGAAAACCACAGTAGCGGTAGTTGGCCTCGGCTATGTCGGCCTGCCTCTGGCAGTTGCCCTTGGCCGTAAATTCAAAGTCTTGGGTCTCGATATTTCCGAACAACGCGTTAAAGAATTGAAAGAAGGTTGGGACCGTACCAACGAAGTTCTGGAAAACGATTTCCACAACTATGTCGAATTCAGTACCGACGCTTCCCTGCTCAAGGATTGCGGACTGATCATTGTCGCAGTTCCCACTCCCATTGATGAGGCACGCAACCCTGACCTTAAGCCGGTTGTAGGTTCTTCCACAATGGTTGGTGAGAATATGTCCGCAGGTTCCGTTGTTGTATACGAGTCCACTGTTTATCCCGGACTCACTGAAGATATTTGTGTTCCCATTCTTGAAGAAAAGTCCGGCCTCAAATATGGTGAGGAGTTCGGCGTCGGCTATTCTCCCGAGCGTATCAATCCCGGTGACCGTGAGCACACCCTGCAGACCATCGTTAAAGTTGTTGCGGGTAGCAATGGCGAAGTAGCTGATCTGCTGGATCAACTTTACTCTTCCATCATCACTGCCGGAACCCACCGCGCTTCCTGCATCAAAGTTGCTGAAGCTGCCAAAGTTATCGAAAACACCCAGCGTGACCTCAACATCGCGCTGATGAACGAACTATCCATGATCTTCGATAAGATGGATATCGATACCCTTGATGTTCTGGAAGCAGCAGGAACCAAATGGAACTTCCTGCCTTTCCGTCCGGGGTTGGTCGGTGGACACTGCATCGGTGTTGACCCTTACTACCTGACCACCAAAGCGGAAGAGATCGGACATCATCCGCAGGTTATTCTTGCAGGTCGTAAGATCAATGACTCCGTTGGTAAATTCATTGCTGACACCACTGTTAAGCAGATGATTGATGGAGATAGCAAGGTCAAGGGTGCTAAAGTCGGCATCCTCGGTCTGACCTTCAAGGAAAATGTTCCTGACCTGCGCAACACCAAGGTTGTTGATGTTGTGGATGAGCTGGAATCTTTCGGTGTGGATGTTCTTATCCACGATGCTTACGCTGATCCTGAGGAAGCTGTTGAAGAATACGGCATTACCACTTCTTCTTTTGAAGATTTTAAGGATCTCGAAGCAGTGATTCTTGCTGTGTCCCACGATAAATACCGTGAACTTGATCTTGACACCATCAAGGGCTGGTTCAGAAATCCTGACAACGCTCTGATCATTGATGTTAAGTGCTTCTTTGACCGCAAGGAATTGGACGAAGCCGGTATCAGGCACTGGAGACTGTAGTCTTTCTGAAGATTATGAAACCGATTCTTTTTGTTACGGCAACAGCCAAGGAGATGAAAGCCGCGCTCGGCGGTGTCTGCGAGCTGCCTCGTTTGGAGCAGGGCAGGCCTGTTGAGTTTATGTTCGGTGATCGTCCCGGGCTGTTGCTGGTAACTGGAATTGGGGTAATTAATACATCTTTTGCTCTCGGGCGGGTTTTGGCCGGGAATGATGTGGGAGTTGTTGTGCTGGCAGGGATCGCCGGGACATTCAATCCTGAAAGGTTCCCCCTCTGCTCCGCCTGTGTGGTCAGAAAAGAAATCTGGCCCGAATACGGGCTGAAAAAGGATGGACAGGTCGATCCAAAAGGGCTGGGGTTCAGCCTCGCGGAGATTGACGGAAATCCGGTCTGGAACGAAGTTGAACTCGTTTCAGGAAAAAGTCTTTTTGAATCAGGACTTGACCGATTCGAAAAACTGCCCGAAGCTGTGTCTTTGACCGTGAGTGGGGTGACCGCTACGGCTGAGGGGGCTGCTGCATACCGAAATGATTATGCGGCGGATTTAGAAAATATGGAAGGTTTTGCGGCTGCTTATGTGTGCGCTCTTGTTGGGGTGGAGCTATGTCAGGTGCGGACTGTTTCAAACCTTGTAGGATCAAGAGATAGTGATGATTGGGATTTGCGCGGTGCCCTTGCTGAATTGGGCCGGGCCTGCTCTGTTTTGGTCAGATAATTTCCAAAGACTGTTCTTGTTCTTTCGCAACCGGGATAATTCATACGCGGATGATTGAGTTATTAGCCTATTTTAAAAAGGAACTGCCTCTTATTAACGATTTCCTCGATCAGGAAACCGATAAACTTGAGGGGTTGGTTAAGGACGTAGCAAGACATGTTCTGCTTGCTCCGGGCAAAAGGATTCGCCCGGTGCTTACAATTCTTTCCGCCCGGGGGCTGGGTTACGGAAAGGACGATATCTATCCTCTGGCCGGCTCACTGGAATTGCTCCATGCCGCGACCCTTCTCCATGACGATATTTTAGATGATGCCGATCTGCGCCGTGGCGTAGAGGCTTCCCATATCGTTTTCGGTACTACCGAGACCATTCTTGCCGGGGATGTTCTGCTCGCTCTAGCTAACAGGATCGGTGCAGATTATGGCAAACCGCGTATCAGCTCCGTGCTTGCTTCCGGCATTATGGCAACTGTTGAAGGTGAGATTCTAGAGATTGCCCATATTTCCGAACCGCTTATGGATCGTGATACCTACATGGATATAATCATAGGTAAGACCGCGCGTTTGATTGAAACGTCTTGCAGACTCGGGGCTATTCTCGCTTCCGATGACCGCGCTATGGAAGATGCCGTCGGTAACTTCGGCTTAAACATGGGTATCGCCTTTCAGCTTGTTGATGACGCTCTTGATTACGAATCACCCTCTGATGATACCGGGAAACCGGAAGGTGGCGATCTCAAGGAAGGTAAAATTACTTTGCCTTTGATTCTTTACCTTGAAATGCTACAAGAAAAAGAAGCAGAGCAGTTACTTGCTGAAATCAAGAACCGCACTTTGGCGGACGATAAGCGTGAGCATGTTCTTGCCGGGATACGGAAACACGGACTGGGAGCCAGAACCAGAACTTACGCTGCGGAATATGTTGAAAAAGCCAAGTCGTGCTTGGATCCTCTTCCTGAAGGCGAAGAAAAGCAGGTGCTTAAGCAAGCTGCAGATTTTGTGCTGACCAGGAAAAAATAGGTGGGACTAAATGGAGGAGCTGTAGCTATGAGTCTGGATGATATTCTTGAATCACCACGATTAATGATGAAACTCAGCTTTCCTCCAGTTATGCTCCAGCTGATGCAGGAGGCTTCCAAGCCTGAGCCTGATTTTGCTGTGCTGGGCAAGATTATCGGTATGGACCCTGTCCTGTCCATCACCATACTTAACCTCGTTAATTCTCCTTTTTACGGACTTTCGCAGGAAATTACTGATTTCAAAAGGGCTGCTGTTGTGCTTGGGACCCGCGAGCTGCTTAATCTTGCGGTGACTGTCACTTACCAAAAGCATATCTGCAACCAGCTGCAACTGGACACCTACAAGAGTTATAATGACTGGATGCTCACCGTTTGGGGGGCAATTTCCGCTCAGCTCATCGCATCACGTATTTGTCCTGAGCAAAGTGATAAAGTCTATCTTTGCTGTCTGCTGAAAGATATTTCTCTTTTTTTTCTGCGCTGTGCCGCTCCCGAAGAGCTTCCTGATGGAATTTCGAAAGATCTGGTCACCCGCTCTGTTCCGGGACAGGATGAATCTGAAAATGAAATCTGGGGCATGAATCACGGTGCACTCAGTCAGTTGTTGCTGACTCGCTGGAAAATGGACAATCTTGATTGTTCTTACCTACAGCACCACCATTCCATTGATGAAATAGATACTTTCGACATGCCTACCCAGGCAGTTATTCTGGCTACCAGATGGGCAGAGATGGAGCTTGGCAGTAGTTCCGCCCCTTTCAATGTTCTGCAATTTGAAGTTCAGTTGCAGCGGTCTCTTAATGTGGATGAGGAAGATATTGAGGGATTCAGGGATGTCTGTCGGACTAAATTTCAATCCATGCTCAAAATTCTCGGTATGTCCGGGGAGGGCACTGATTCTCATTTCTATAACCATTCCATCAAAAGTTTGCAGTCCAGTTACTTTTTGAGTCTGGAATTGCTCACTGCCGAGGGCGGGATTGATTCCATTGCCCGCACAATCGGCAGGCACCTCAAACTGAGCTGGGATATTGTTGATTGGGAATTGGCTCTCAAATCTCCGCATACGGATAAATATAAATTTTATCGGGTGGGTGCTGAAAATGGACTGGAGTCGGTGGCAAAGAATTGCCCCGTAGATGAAATTCCATGGCAAAAAAATGGAGAAGGCGAAGATATTGTCAGCCGTAATATCCTTTTCGGCAGATTTCGATTCAGTCCCGGAGGAATTAATTCCAGAGACAGAAAGAATCTCAAGCTTTATTTTCGTTTCATCGGACAGGCCTACGAACATTACTGCGCAAAGCAGCACCTGATCGAAGATCGTGCTGAGACTCTTGAGACCCTGCCTTTGGGGGTTGCTACCCTCGATAATCAGGGTGATTTGATTGATATGAACGAGGAGATGGTTCGCCTCTTGGGGGGGGCATCTATTTCCGGGACTAAAAATTTCGGCGATCTTTTCAAACTTGGTGTCGGGGCCGGAATGGGTGACAGCTGGGAGGATTTTATTGCCGGAGATGAAAAAAGTTCTTTCAGTAAAATTATCTGCGTCAGCCTCAGGACTGGAGGAATGCCTCGCGATGCTTGCCTTTACGTATCCGCATATAAGCAGCCCCGTGGTGACGAGCATGTGATCTCAGTCGTTATGGAAGATATCAGGGAGATGTCTGAGAGCCAGATTCAGGCCCTCAAGCAGCGTGATTTCCTTGAAGGCCTTGTGAATTCGATGCGTGATGTAGTGCTTACAGTTGATAAACGCGGCAATATTACCTACGCATCTTCCCGTTTTTCCAAAGTGTTTTTGGGACGCAATATTTTCGATATTGCAACTCCCAGTGATACATTTACCGGTCGCTGGGGACCGGAAATGTTTGAACGTGAAAAGACTGTTGCAGAAGTCCTTTTGAAGAGGACCGATACCGCAGGCCGTCCTTTTGAGTTTGTGATCAATAAGCTGGCCGGTTCTGGAGAAAAGAGTCTTATTGTTGCCCGTGATCTGAGTGCTATTCGCAGACTGGAAGACAAGCTTAAGCGTCAGGCTATATTTGATGGGTTGACCGACCTTTATAACCATACCCAGTTTAATACTTTGCTGGCCCGTGAAATTAACCGCAGCCGTAGAACAGGACGGCCGGTGGGGCTGCTTTTTTTTGATCTGGATGGATTTAAGGCAGTAAATGATAATGAAGGTCATCAGG
>DDLU01000074.1 GCA_002340305.1 Desulfovibrio sp. UBA2564 | reverse complement strand
GCAGGAATCGAACCTGCGGCACCAGGATTAGGAATCCTGTGCTCTATCCTACTGAGCTACGGGGCCACTGTATGTGGTCACGGATGGAGAACCTTCGTACATTTCTCCGTCTGAGGCGAAAATTTATATCCAAACCGGTTTTCGATTGCAAGTAGTTTTTTAATTATTCTCCCTTTTTTTTCATCCTATCGCTAAGACAAATTACAATTTACAGCTGCCGATTTGTTGCCTAAAAAAACACACTTAACACTGTTCAATTTTGTTGACACATGTATACATTCATGCCAGAACGCATCCCAGCTTAACACCGTTAAGCACAGGAGAATCAAACAATGAATGCAACGTCTAAAACCATGGATATACCGCAGCAGCCTTTGCGTATGCTGATCCTTGATGCAGCCCGCAAGCTCTTTGCCGAGCACGGGTATGCTCAGGTTTCCATGCGCAAGCTGGCAACCACCATCGGCTATTCGCCTACTACTATCTACCATCATTTTAAAGATAAAAAAGAACTCTTCCTCTGCCTGACCGAAGAGACATACAGAGACTTCCTGCGCCATATTAATACGATCTTATCCTCTGCTAAATCTCCTAAAGACGCTTTAAAAAAGATATTACATACCCTTGTGGACATGGGACTTGAAAACCCCAGTGCTTACAGGGTCGGATTTATGATGGAAAGCGACTTGATCACCAAGGGTGAAAATGATTCTTTCCAAAACAATCCATTGGGCAAAACCATGTATAACCGTATCAATAATTGTGTAAAGGAATGCATGGACGGCAAAAACGCTTCAGAAGAAGACATCCTTGTGACATCGCATTCCGTTATTGCCGCCGCCCATGGACTAACCGCTCTTCTTATCACCTACCCTGCTTTCGAATGGGGCAAGCTGGAAAGGTTAAAAAAACAAGTAATTGATTCAGCTGTTGACGCTATCGGCTGATTACTATAATCGAACAAATTTTTTTCGCCCGGGTCGGACTACAATCCGTTTATATAAGGAACTTCACCATGAACAAAAAACGCGCCATGAAAATGAATAAAAAGGCCAAAAATCAAGTTGTCTCTCTGCTACAGCCTAAAGATGCTCTCAACCGCTTAATGAAACGGTTCCGTTCTCTGCAATCCCCGGACGGATACTGGGTATTCGCACTGGAAGCGGATGTGACGATCCCTTCTGAATACATCATGTTTAATAGATTTTTGGGCCGCAAGATGGATAAAGGACTCGCCGAACGCCTAGGTAACTATATCCGCGCCAAACAGATGCCTGATGGCGGCTGGCCCCTGCATGATGAAGACGGACCTGTGAACATCAGCGCATCAGTTAAAGCATACATGGCACTTAAGATGCTCGGTGATAACAAGGATGCTGAACATATGGTCCGTGCCCGTCAAATCATTCTTGCAAAAGGCGGCGCGGAGACTTCCAATGTCTTCACCCGTATCTGCCTTGCTACTTTTGGTCAGGTTCCGTGGCACTGCCCTCCGGCCATGCCTATTGAGATTGTTCTGCTGCCCAAGTGGTTCTTCTTTCATCTGGATAAAGTTTCCTACTGGTCGCGTTCAGTTATCTACCCGCTGCTGATCATCTACGCCAAGCAGCCTGTCTGCCGCTTGCGCCCGGAAGAAGCAGTGCCTGAGCTTTTCTGCAAGCCTGCGGAAGAACATATCCATATTGATAAGTACCGCGATAAAGGCTGGCGCAAAAACCTTTTCATTCTGCTGGACCGCGTTCTTAAGCGCACTATCCATCTGGTACCCGAATCCATCAACAACAAAGCCCTGTGCTATGCCGAAGGGTGGACCCGCGAACACATGGCTGGACGAGGTGGTATTGGCGCAATCTTCCCGGCAATGGCTAACGCTGTCACAGCACTAAGCCTGCTCGGCTACGATGAATCCGACCCTGATTTCGCACGCGGCATGCAGGCTGTGGACGATCTGATGGTCGACAAATTCCACGTGCCCGAAAAATCTCCATGGGAGCACACTGTCATCACTGGCGGCGCTGAACTTTCCGCTGCACCGGAACTGGATATTTCACCCAATCACGGCACTGCGGAGAATCTTGAACAGGCCATGTGCCAGCCCTGCAACTCTCCCATCTGGGATACCTGCCTGACCCTTTCCGCCATGATGGAAGCTGGAGAAGATCAGGATAGCCGTTCCACCCAGCAGGCCCTGAAATGGCTCTGGGATCAGCAGATTTTCTTCCGTGGTGACTGGATTTCCAAAGCACCCGAGCTTGAAGGCGGCGGCTGGGCATTCCAGTTTGAAAACACATTCTACCCCGACCTTGATGACACCGCTATGGTGCTCATGGCTATGTGCCGCGCCGGGGTTCTGGATCAACCCGAACATCACGAAAACTTTGTCAAAGGTGTAAACTGGCTCATTGGCATGCAATCCTCCAACGGCGGATGGGCAGCATTTGATATCGATAACTGCGCAGAGTACCTGAACGATATTCCATTTGCGGATCACGGAGCACTGCTCGACCCGCCCACTTCCGACCTGACCGCCCGTGTTATAGAGCTGCTGGGTGTAATCGGTTACGACAAGAGCTTCCGTCCTATCAAAGATGGCATCGAATTCCTGAAGAAAGAACAGGAAGATGACGGTTCATGGTTCGGACGCTGGGGCGTTAACTACATTTACGGTACATGGTCCGTGCTTTGCGGCCTGCGCCAGGCAGGAGAGGACATGAACTCTTCCTACGTCCGCAAGGCGGTTGAGTGGTTCGAAAACCATCAGAACAAAGACGGCGGCTGGGGCGAATCCTGCCTGAGCTACAATGACAAGAATTACGCCGGGCTTGGTGATTCCACAGCATCACAGACATCCTGGGCTTTGCTTGGCCTCATGGCTGCCGGACGAGTTCACTCCAAGGCTGTCAGCCGAGGTGTTCGCTATCTGCTGGACACCCAGAAGGAGGACGGTAGTTGGGATGAAACCCTGTACACTGGAACTGGATTCCCGCGTGTTTTCTACCTGCGTTATCACGGCTACTCCCAGTACTTCCCCATGTGGGCTCTGGGCGTTTACAGACGCTTCGTAGCAGAAGAAGACACCAAGCAGATCATGATGCGCCGCAACACTCCGCTTGACCTTGGCAAGAAGTGGTAGAAATGAACAAAGATTCACTTTCTATCAGTAACACGGTGCCGGCCTACGAAACCGGACCGGATGATCGAATGCACTGCCACTGGCTCATGCACCACTTGCAGGAAGCTGCGACAGCACATGCCGACTCCCTTGGCTTTGGCATCGAAGATATGTCCAAGCTTTGCTGCTTCTGGGTGCTGACTTCCATGCGAATAGAGATTGCGGAACTTCCCCTTCGCGCGAAGACGTTTTCATTGACCACATGGTCACGAGGGGCAAAAAAACTGCGTGCTTTCCGTGATTTTTCCGGCTGTAATGAAAACGGTCATGAAATCGTACGCGCTTCGTCCGAGTGGATGGTGCTGGATTCCGAGACCCGCAAACCCATGGTCATTGATCCAAAACTTAATTTTCACGCTCAAGCCCGCTACGTATTCCCGGATGTAATGAAACGGTTGCGTCCCGGAACACCGGAAAAGGAAGTCCGTTCCTTAAACGTGGGCTACAGCTCCCTTGATGCCAACGGGCACGTTAACAACACCGAATACTTACGCTGGTCATTTGACGGGATGCGTCCGCACGGTTTTGACCAGAACAAAGTTAAATCCATCCGCATAGCATTTCTCTCCGAAGTCTTCGAAGGGAATGCAGTTAAACTAATGGATTGTGGGTGCGAAGACGAAGGGTTCGAGTTGATCGGAATGAATGAAACTGCGGGAAAGGCCGCCTTTGTTTTGAAAGTGGAATAGAAATATATACCTAGAACAAAGATTCAAGGTCAGGATGTTTTCATAACGCCTGACTTTTTCGTACACGATAGTACCAATTTGAAACCCATCATGGACACTAAACAAATAATAATCTTTAAATTCACAAAAATGGGTCTTTTCTTTGCCCTAAGCCCCTGTACCACTTGACTTCCCACCATATACCAGCTAAACATACTGCCTTTCGTGCAGTAATAATATTGCGTGATCTATTTGATGTTCCATGCCTTCAAGCCGTAAAATTCAAGGATTGTGATAGGTTGCAATGACTATTTTTTTCGGCAGAATGAAGGTATTTTTCAGCGGTCCGCTATAGCCGGACACAAACAATTTTTCCGCAAAGAGAGAGTGGATATGCAAGTTGCAGGTAAAGAACTTGAAGTTCAGCAGGGTGCGCTTTGCGGCGAGGTTCTCAAAGAGGCCTTGTCCAAGAAGCAGTTCAAGAACGTTGTAGTTGCCAAATGTGGCGAAACGCTTCTTGATCTCACCACCACCGTGCCTGCCGACTGTACCGACCTTGAGCCGGTGATGGCTGATTCTGAAGAAGGTCTGGAAGTAATCCGCCACTCCACCGCACACCTTATGGCTGAAGCGGTTAAAAAGCTCTACCCTACAGCCAAAGTGACTATTGGACCTTCCATTGCCAGCGGCTTCTACTACGACTTCGACTACGAACGCCCCTTCACCCCTGAAGATCTTGAGGCCATCGAAGCCGAAATGCTGCGCCGTGTAGGTGCCAATGAAGAATTTACCCGCGAAGAGCTTTCCAGTACTGATGCACTGAAAAAGTTCGGCGACATGGGCGAAGACTATAAGATCGAACTGATTAACGATCTTGGTGAAGACACTGTATCCGTTTATACCAACGGTGAGTTTGCAGACCTGTGCCGTGGCCCCCACGTGGCCCGCACTGGCATGCTCAAAGCTTTCAAGCTGCTCTCCGTTGCAGGTGCTTACTGGCGCGGCGATGAAAACCGCCAACAGCTGCAGCGTATCTACGGTACTGCCTTCCCCGACCCCAAGTCCCTTAAGAAGCACCTCGCTCAGCTTGAGGAAGCGAAGAAACGCGACCACCGTAAACTGGGAACCCAGCTTGATCTCTTCTCCGTAAACCCCGAAGTGGGCGCGGGTATGACCATCTGGCATCCCAAAGGTGCGCTGATCCGTGCAATCCTTGAGGATTTCGAACGTAAGGAACACCTCAAACGCGGCTACCAGTTTGTGCAGGGTCCGTTGATCCTTAAGCGTGAGCTGTGGGAAAAGTCCGGTCACTACGACAACTACCGCGAGAACATGTATTTTACTGAGATTGATGAGCAGTCCTACGGCATCAAGCCCATGAACTGCCTTTCTCACATGCTGGTATTCAAATCCAGACTGCGCAGCTACCGTGACCTGCCCCAGCGCTATTTTGAGCATGGCGTAGTTCACCGCCACGAGAAATCCGGTGTACTGCACGGACTGCTCCGTGTACGTACCTTTACTCAGGATGATGCACACCTCATCTGCCGACCTGACCAGCTCCGCGATGAAATCATCGGAGTTGCTAAATTCGTCGGCGATGTAATGGGCTTGTTCGGCTTTGAATATGAAGCAGAAGTCAGCACCAAGCCCGAAAAGGCTATCGGTTCTGACGAAGATTGGGATAAAGCGACCGAAGCACTCGAAGGTGCCCTCAATGAAATGGGTATGGAATACACCATTAATGAAGGTGACGGCGCGTTCTACGGTCCTAAAATTGACATCATTATTAAAGATGCTCTTGAACGCCGCTGGCAATGTGCTACAATCCAGTGTGATTTTACCTTGCCAGAACGTTTCGACTTGAGCTATGTGGGCGAAGATGGTGAGCGTCACAGACCTGTAATGCTCCACCGGGTAATTCTCGGCTCCATCGAGCGCTTCATCGGTGTTCTGCTTGAACACACCGGTGGCGCACTGCCTGCCTGGCTGTCCCCTGTTCAGGCAAAAATTCTCACTGTCACCGATTCTCAGAACGAATTTGCACAAAAAGTCTTGCAGTTTTTGCGAGAAAAGGGCATTCGTGCCGAGGTTGATGATCGCAATGAGAAACTGGGCTACAAAGTTCGGGAGGCCCAGCTTGAAAAAATCCCGTACATGTTAGTAATTGGCGACAAAGAAGTCGCTGCGGAATCGGTCAATGTAAGGGCCCGCGACGGGGAAGACCCCGGACTCAAATCTCTTGAAGAAGCGGCAGAGCTTATTTCGACCGCCATCGATGAACCATTCAAACGCGGAGGCATGAGCTATAGCTTTTCATAGAGACAGGCGTCCCTATCGCAGGGATGACGGTGCCCGCCGAAACGAGCGCATTAGAGTTCCCAAGGTCATGGTTATTGACGAAGAGGGTAATCAGTTAGGAGAACTTCCTACACGTGAAGCCCTTGAAATCGCACAGGACCGGGGTCTTGATCTGGTTGAAGTTGCAGAAAAGGCTAACCCGCCTGTTTGCAAGATTATGGACTATGGTAAGTTCAAATATCAGCAGCAAAAACGTAAGCAGGAAGCTAAAAAGAAGCAGACTGTAATCCAGATTAAGGAAGTCAAATTCCGCCCCAAGACAGACGAGCACGACTACCAGACTAAGCTCAAGCACATCCGTCGTTTTCTCGAAGGCGGCGACAGGTGCAAAGTCACTATATTTTTCCGGGGCCGTGAAATCGTCCATAAGGACAGAGGCTTGGCTGTTCTGGAGCGTGTCAAAGAGGAAACTCTGGACATTGCCAAAATGGAACAGGCCCCAAGGTCTGAAGGCCGCACCATGAATATGATGCTGGCTCCCATTAAAAAATAAGGTTTTTTCCGGCTTACGTGCCGGTATTCCCAAGGAGGAAAGAAAATGCCTAAAATGAAAACCAGAAGAGGCGCAGCAAAGCGTTTTGCAAAGACTGGCAGCGGCAAATTCAAGCGCCGCAAGCAGGGTCTGCGCCACATCCTGACCAAAAAGAACGCGAAGCGTAAGAGCAGACTTGGCAAAAGCGCAACTGTTGACAGTGCGAATATCGGCCAGGTTAAGCGCATGCTTCCCTACGCATAATTGCTTTATAAGACAGCTTACTTGAGTAATTAGCACTTTATTTGAACACTCCTGTCCACGGAACTACGTTCGTGGCTGGTTTTAGAGAAAATTCCCCAGGAGGAATACATGAGAGTAAAACGTGGTGTCGCCGCTAAGAGGCGTCATAAAAAATATTTGAAAATGGCCAAGGGTTTCCGTGGTTCCGGATCAACCCTTTACCGCACCGCCAGAGAGCGTGTTGAACGTTCCCTTTGCATGGCTTACGTTGGTCGTAAGCTCCGCAAACGTGATATGCGTAAACTCTGGATTCAGCGTATCAACGCTGCTGCACGCCTGAACGGTATGTCTTACAGCCGCCTCATTCACGGCCTGTCTACCGCCGGCGTTGCCCTGAACCGTAAAGTTCTCGCCGACCTGGCAGTTAACGATGCTCCTGCATTCGCCAAAGTGGTTGAGATCGCAAAAGCTCAGGTAAGCTAAATGTCGGACGTAAAGTCCCTGTTACAGGAACTTGAAGGCCTGGTCCCGGAGTGCTCTGCACGCCTGGATCAGGCTTCTTTGTCTGAACTGGAAGATATCAAGATCGACCTGCTCGGCCGCAAAGGCCGTGTTGCTAAAATTATGTCCGGTCTGCCCTCACTTCCTAACGAAGACAAGCCTGTCGCAGGTAAAAAAGCCAATGAAGTAAAGGCCGCTCTCACCGCACTTATTGAGGGAAAACAGAGCGAGCTTGAAAAAGCCGCCACCGCTGAGAGCCTCTCCCGTTTCGACCCCACCATGCCCGGACGCAGGCCTGCTGAAGGTTCACTGCACCCCGTCACTCTCGTCATGGACGAGATCTGTGACGTTTTCATCGGCCTTGGTTTTGAAGTCGTCACCGGACCCGAAGTTGAAAACGACTGGTACAACTTCGAAGCACTGAACATTCCGCCGGAACACCCAGCACGCGACATGCAGGATACCCTGTACATCTCAGATTCCATCCTGCTGCGCACACACACCTCTCCCCTGCAGATCCGCACCATGAAGGACAGAACTCCTCCGCTGGCAGCTATCGCACCGGGTAAGGTTTACCGCAGGGACTCCGACCTGACCCATACCCCCATGTTCCACCAGATCGAAGGCTTTCTCGTTGATCAGAATGTGAGCATGGCGGACCTGCGCGGAACACTGACCGCATTCGTTCACCAGCTTTTCGGACCCAAAACTGACGTACGTTTCCGTCCCAGCTTCTTTCCCTTTACCGAGCCCAGCGCGGAAGTTGATATTTCCTGCGTAATGTGTGGCGGTAAAGGTACCATCGACGGCAAGCCCTGCCGGGTGTGCAAGCAGACCGGTTGGGTGGAAATCCTCGGCTGCGGCATGATGGACCCCAACGTGATGAAAGCAGTTGATTACGATACCGAAAAGTACTCCGGTTTCGCATTCGGACTCGGCATTGAACGTGTAGCCATGCTCAAATACGGCATCGGCGACCTGCGCATGTTCTTTGAAAACGACATCCGTTTCCTCGAACAGTTTTCCTAATATATACGCAGTAAATACTGCTGGAGGCTCAAATGCTTTTAAGCATGCAATGGCTGCGGGATTTCGTTCCTTATGAGGGCGAAATTCAGGAGCTTGGCGACAGGCTGACCATGCTCGGCCTTGAGCTTGAAGAAATTTTCAATCCTTTTGAAGCGATCAAAGACATCGTTGTCGGTCACGTTGTGGAGTGCGGCAAGCACCCCGAAGCCGACAAACTGTCTGTTTGTAAAGTAGATGTCGGTGACGGCGAGCTTCTTGATATCGTTTGTGGCGCACCCAACGTAAAGCAGGGCATTAACGTGCCTGTTGCCAAAGTCGGCGTAACCATGCCCGGCGATTTCAAAATCAAGAAGGCTAAACTTCGCGGTGTTAAATCCCACGGTATGATCTGCTCCGAGCGCGAATTGGAACTCTCCGAAGAGCACGACGGAATCATGATTCTGCCCGAGGGACTTACCCCCGGTGCAAAGTTTACCGAAGAAATGAACATGGAAGATACCGTCATGGATCTGGGGATCACCCCCAACCGTGCGGACTGCCTGTCCATGCTCGGTATTGCCCGTGAAGCTGCGCTGGCATTCGATCTGCCCATCACCATGCCCAAATTCAACCTCGTTGAAAACGGCGGCAATGCGGCGGATATGCTCAAGATCGAAATCGATTCACCCGACCTCTGTCCGCTCTATCAGGCCAGAATCCTGCAGGGCGCAAAGATCGCACCTTCCCCGGACTGGATGCGTTACCGCCTCCTTTCCGTGGGTGTACGCCCCATCAGCAACATTGTTGACGTAACCAACTACGTCCTTTTCGAACTAGGCCAGCCCCTGCACTCCTTTGACGCGGACCTGCTCAAAGGCGGAAAGATTCGCGTCGGCCTCGCTCCTGACGGAACCAAATTCACCACCCTTGATGAACAGGAACGTAAACTTATTGATTCCGATCTGCTCATCTGGGATGCTGAGCGTCCGGTGGCACTGGCAGGCGTTATGGGCGGCATGAACTCCGAGATTCACGACGATTCCACAAACGTTGTCCTCGAATCCGCTGTTTTCCGTCCCGCCCTGATCCGCAAAACCGCCCGCCGTCTGGCTCTGCCCTCCGAAGCATCCTACCGCTTCGAACGTGGCGTTGACCAGCAGCTGAACACTTTTGCCATGGACCGTGCTGCTCAGCTCATGAGCGAACTGTCCGGTGCAAAGATTGTTTCCGGCGTGGCCAAGAACGAGCCAACCCCGTGGCAGGACCGCACCCACGATTACCGCCACAAACGCTGTAACAGCTGGCTTGGCCTTGATCTGGAGCCTGAATTCAGTAAAAAAGCTTTCTCCCTCATGGGACTGGAAGTTAACGATAGCGATGCAGAATGCTGGAAAGTATCCACTCCCTCCTACAGACTGGACCTCGAACGCGAGGCCGACCTGTATGAAGAAGTAGCCCGCTACTTCGGTATGGATAAGATTCCTTCCGTACTGCCCCGCATCTCCAAGACCTTCGACGCTTCCGTTATTGCGGATACCCCTTACGGCTTTTACCGCCGTATAAAAAACTGGGGCCGTGGCGTTGGTCTGCACGAAGCTATCAACTACAGCTTCGTAGGTGATGATGATCTCGACCTCTTGGGCCTGCCCAAAGAAGGCCGTGTGAACATCGCCAACCCGCTGAGCGAAGACCAAAACGTAATGCGTACCGAGCTGGCTCCCGGCCTGCTCAACACTGTGCGTCACAACCTCGCACAGGGTAACACCCACATCCGCGTTTTCGAAATCGCTAAGAAGTTCATCAAGGATGAAACTTCCGACACTGAAACCCGCGAGCAGTCCCGTCTGGGCATCATGCTCAACGGTCCCCGTTCCGGTGCTGAATGGCCCAACGAACACGGCGATGCAGACTACATGGATGTTAAAGGTTTGGTCGAGCACCTGCTGGCTGATCTCAAACTTGGTGAAGCGAACTTCTCCCTTGCTGAAGACCACAGTTACCTTGAGCCCTGTGTGAACATCACACTCGGCGATAAGGAAATCGGCTTCATGGGTATGGTCAAGGCAGACATTGCCGACAAGTACCACGCCAAGAAAGAAGTATGGATGGCAGACCTCAACGCTGATCTGCTCCGTGACATCGTCATGGCTCACAAGATTAAGTTCGAGACCCTTCCTGTCTTCCCGCCGTCCAGACGTGATGTGACCGTAATCGGTCCCGTTTCACTGCACGCGGAAACCATCAAGGACGCGATTATCGGCCTTAAGCTGCCTCTAATCGAATCCGTGGAACTGGTTAACGTATTCGTCCCTGAAGGTCAGGAAGACGAGCGTAACCTTTCCTTCCGCATCACCTACCGCCACGGTCAGAAAACCCTGACCGACAAGGCAGTAGACAAGGAACACAAGAAAGTGCTCGCAGGACTTGAAAAGTCCCTGCCTGTTCGCTTCTAGTTCTTAAACCCACGTAATTTTAAAAGCCCTGTTGAGCATGTTCAGCAGGGCTTTTCTGCATTTATAGATATGACCAATTATGCTGCCGCATCCGCCACTGGACTTTCCCACACTCAAGTTGTAAATAAATGATGGTAAGCTACTGAGATAACTTAATGAGAAAATAAGTAATAATAGGAATTCACATGGCCAGAAAGACAAAAGAAGAAGCAGAAAAAACACGGCAGACACTACTTGCATCAGCCTTTAAGGTATTCAACGAAAAAGGATATGCGAAGACCACTCTGCAAGATATTGCCGAAGATGCCGGAGTTACCCGCGGTGCTGTTTACTGGCATTTTAAAAATAAAACTGACCTGTTTGAAAAACTTTTTGACTTCGCATTCTTGCCTGTAAGGGACCTTCTCTTCAGTAAATTTGAAGAAGATCTCTCTCCAAGAGAAATGGTTGACGGCCTAATGAGAGTCTGGATTGAGCATGCCGGGGAGAATGATAACTTCCGTGCAGCTTTCGGAATCATGTTCAACAAAACGGAATGGTCAGAAGAGCTTATGCCCTTCAAACTAAAGTTTAGAGAATATGAATACAAATTCATTAAAAGAACAGAACAGATCATCGCTCAAGGCCAGAAGGAAGGAGTTTTCAGAGAGGAGCTGAAACCTGCTGTTGCAGCTGCACAGTACTTTTCACTCTTTTTGGGTTTGGCCCAGTATTCCCAATTCTTCCCGGAAGAAGTAAATATCCACAAGGAAGCAGAATCTTTAATCGAAATGTTTATGCACGCATGTTTAAAAGCAAGTTAATTGTATTTATTATTGCCCTGCTTCTTTTCAGCAGTTCGGCATTCGCAGCGGATAAGGAACTTTTCCCGACCAATGAGTTCAAGCTCGGTTATGTAGGCATGTATATGTATTACGATGAACCGGACGTAATGCATGAAAAAGGCTTTCTTAATGGCGGTTTCGGCGCATGGACCGGGTATTTCACAGACTACAACATTATGCTCAACGCCGAGTTTGAAGGCCTTGCCGGATCGCTTAGGTATAGCGGCAAATACAGTGACGGCACACCGCTCAGGTGTGACACTGACGATTATTTCATCAGCGGACGGGCTACTATAGGTCTGGGGTATGACTTAGGACATACCGGGATAACCCCATATACCGGAATCGGTGCCCGCTACTGGAATGACGATATCAAAGCCACAGGTGGATATGAGCGCCAGATCAAGTGGCTATACCTGCCACTAGGTGTAAATATTGTAACCCGTCTTGATGACGGTTGGTCCATCGGCGGAACACTTGAAGGTGATCTGCTTTTAGGCGGGACAGTCAAAAGTAAACTTTCTCAAGTCGGTTCTGCTTATCAGGACGTTAACAACAAGCAGGAATTCGCTTCCGGTGGCGGCGGACGTATATCCGCATTTCTCGAGTATTACTTTGATGACTATGCTCTGGGAATGGAACCTTACTTCCGCTACTGGTGCATTGCAGAATCTGGAAAGGACACTGTCAATTCCGGAACTTACGTAGAACCTGAAAATAAGTTCTACATGTCCGGGATACGCTTGTACGTTAAGTTCTAAACCGTATCCAAATGATAAAATTGCAAATCCCCAGCTGAAGCTTTCAGCCGGGGATTTTTTGATTCACGCATCGACCTTGTATGCAAGGTAGAAATACACCGGAAACAATAATCAGCGGGATCGCGATACGTATAACGTCAAGGGGAAGTCAGATAAATTTGCCACCTTTCAGCACCCCCGCTGCCTGAAGGACCTTTGGCTGTTCGCACATCAAGAATGCGCAGAAAAACATATCCGCATATGCAGATATGCCAACACTTAAAATCAGGTTATTAAAAAATTTTCTGCGAATTAAATAAGATATTGCGCAAATAGCTGCTCTAACTTATTCAGTGAAAAAATTGCAGCACAGCTTGTTTTGGACTCCCATTACGTAGTATAAAGGACTATTTCGAATCAAAAACACTGAATCAACTAGATAGATTATAGCAGCTTTGCAAACAAGGAGAGCACATGCACTGGATTCGGTCCATTGGGATTCGATGCAAACTTATTACTATCTTTGTACTGATCAAGGTTTTGCCCCTTATTGTTCTGGCCTGGGTTGCCTGGAGCGGCATTGCCCTGCTGGGCCAATCAGTTGAAGACAAAGTTGCTACAATCTCTGACGAAACACGCAAGACCGTCAGTGCCATTGGCGGAACAGCGGTTGAAAGCTCCATCCGCAGTCTGGACTTGAAATCGCGGGAAGCAATCGAACGGCTAACCACCGATACCGCACGTGCTATTGCCGCTTTCCTCTATGACCGGGACAACGATATTCGCCAAGCCGCCGTAATCAAGCCCACCCAGACCAATTACCGCAAATTTCTTACTCCGCTTACCCGTAAGGTAACGGAACCTATTCCATGGCAATTGAATGAAGCGGGTGATGCGTGGGAACCTTCCAAACCATGCTCCGGCAAAGGGACCTCAGTCGCCGCGCACAACCCTGATAATGCTAAGGATTTTCATTCCCGCCCCGCTGAAAGCTGTAGAGTACAACTTGACCGACCCATGTTTTTGGAAATGACCTTCATCGACTTGAAGGGTAATGAACTTGTCAAAGTCGGTACCAGCAACATTCTGAATAAAAAGAAAAAGGATGTATCCAAGAAATCAAACACTTATTGTAAAGCTGAAAGATACTTCCCGGAACTTAAGAAGTTAAAACCCGGCGAAATATACATCTCCGAAGTCGTCGGTCCATACGTGGGAAGCCCGATAATTGGCCCATACACAAAAACGGCTGCTGAGAAAAAAGAGATTCCTTTTGAGCCGGAAAAAGCCGGCTACGCCGGTAAAAAGAACCCCGTAGGCAAAAAGTTTCAGGGACTGGTTCGCTGGGCAACCCCTGTCGTACGTGAGGGTAAAACAATAGGCTACGTCACCCTTGCTCTGGACCACACCCATATCATGGAATTTTCGGACCACATTGTGCCCACTTCCGAACGTTACTCCGCTATATCCGATGCTTCCACAGGCAACTACGCTTTTATCTGGGATTACAAAAACCGCAACATTTCACACCCCCGTGATTACTTTATCACCGGATACGATCCCCGCACAGGTCTTCCCGCGATCCCGTGGCTTGCCGAAGAAATGTATGAAGACTTCATCGCGAGTAGCAAAAATATTGCCGAGTGGGAAAAAACCGCCCCAGTGCTTAAAAACCAATCACTCAAAAAAAAGGCCGCCCCTGAGCTTACCGATGCCGGGCTGCTCGGGCTGGATTGTCGTTATTTAAATTTCGTCCCTCAGTGCGATGGCTGGAATAACTTGACCAAAGATGGAGGCTCCGGTTCATTTGTAATTCTCTGGAGCGGATTGTGGAAACTTACCACCGCTGCCACCATCCCTTACCACACTGGAAGATATTCCGGACCACGCGGATTCGGATTTGTCACCATCGGCGCAAATGTCCATGAATTTCATAAGGCTGCCACAGAGACTGGCAAGAAGATCAGTACCATGGCATCTGATTTCCAGCAGGCACTGGAAAAACAAAACGAGGAAACACAGAACCTGTTGCGCCGAATCCAAGCCGATACTTCACGCGAGATTACACTATCCACCCTGATCATGGTCGGGGCAGTTATCCTGATCGCTATCTGGATGGCTTCAACACTGACCCAAAAGATCACCAGCATGATCGCCGGAATCCGCAAATTCCAAGCAGGCGACATGGACCAGCGGCTCAAAGTTGAGTCCGGTGATGAAATGGGACAATTAGCCATTGCCTTTAATGATATGTCTGACGGACTGCAAAATCTGGTTACGGATTTACGTCAGGCAGAAGAGCAGTATCGTGGTTTTTTCGAAAATGCCACCGAGGGGATTTTCCGAAGCACTCCAGATGGAAAATTAGTCAACGTCAACCCCGCATTTGCACGTTTGTCCGGCTATGATTCAGTTGAAGATGTGCTCAAAATCCAAGACCTTGCCACTGAACTTTTCGTTGATCCAAATCGACGCAAAGAGATGGTCCGCCAACTCAATGAAAGCGGCTACGTACATGGTTTTGAATACGAAGCCAAACTTCCATCCGGCGAAACCCGCCTCTTTGCCAACTACTGCCACCTGATCACTGACCGGGGACAGGTTTTCATTGAAGGTATGGTTACTGATATTTCCCAACGCAAGCTGATGGAACAGATCGAAATCGAGAAAGAAACCGCTATTGAAGCCAACAAAGCCAAGTCTGTCTTTCTGGCAAACATGAGTCACGAAATACGCACCCCGTTAAATGCCATCCTGGGCGTAACTGACCTGCTTCTGGAGACAGATTTAAGCGAAGAGCAGAAACAATATGCCGATCTCTTTAAAACATCAGGCGAAGGACTGCTGCGACTGATCAATGAGATCCTTGATTTCTCTAAAATAGAAGCCGGACGGATGCTCATCGACAACTACACTTTTAATCTGCGCGAACTTCTGGAAGAAGTCAGCTCATTTTCAAGTGTACCTGCCGGAACAGCTGGACTTGAGTTTAATATAAACGTGACTGAAAACGTCCCAAGCTGGGTTGAAGGCGACTCTTACCGCGTCAGACAGGTCTTGCTCAATCTCCTTGGCAATGCCATCAAATTCACAGATTCAGGCTCAGTTTCCCTCAACGTTGAAGCCAAGCCTCTGGATGAAAAAAACATGCAGGTCTTTTTCAATGTGGATGATACCGGTATCGGAGTTGATGAAGATAAGATCGATAAAATTTTTAAAAGCTTTGCACAGGCCGACTCTTCAACCACCCGCAGATTTGGCGGTACCGGATTGGGGCTGCCCATCTCCAAACGTTTAGTCGGGCTTATGGGCGGTGATATCACAATATCCCCAAGAGCCAACGGTGGAACCACAGTTCTGTTCAACCTGCCTTTGGCTTTAAGCCATGAGCCGGGCCAAAACGCAGATGAGCATGATGATGTCTCTAAGGAGTCATGCAGCAAAGCTAAAAAGGTGCTGGTCGTAGAGGACTCCCAGAGCAACCGTAATCTGATTGAATTTTATTTCAAAGATAGTGAACACAAACTGACCATGGCTGAGGACGGTTTGGAAGGGGTCAATACATACAAGGAGTCACCTGACTTTGATACCATCTTTATGGATATGCAAATGCCGGAAATGGATGGCCTTGAAGCCACGAAAACTATCCGTGAATTCGAGAAGCAAAATAATCTTAGTCCTGTAAATATCGTGGCCCTTACTGCCAATGCTTTTGAAGATGACAAAAAACATGTCTTGAAGCAGGATGCAGCCGCTTCCTGACCAAACCGGTTAAGAAAGACCAATTGCTTAACAATGTAATTTCGCGGTACCCTAATGGCGATACGAATTAATCAGACACTCTAAACAGTAAAATAAAAACCCGGACTCTCAATGCGACAGTAAAAGTCCGGGCTTTATTATATGTTAGAGAATAGACGCTCTAGATATCAGACGAGGTTCTCTTCTTATCGAACTCAACGATGAAATAAACCGCGATTCCGCATAAGATTACCTTTACCCAGTCCAGCAGGTTTACCGGGGCAGTCGCAAAAAGCTTATTCATCACCGGGGCGTAGGTGAAGAAGAGCTGCAAAATCATCATGGTCACAAAACCTACTATGACCCAAGGGTTAGTCATAAAACCAAGTTCAAAGGGCGAACGGCTGAATGAACGGGCGTTAAACAAATAGAATGCCTCAATAACGACAAAAACGTTCACTGCCATTGTCCGGGCTTTCTCAACACTCGCCCCATTAGTTATTTCCCACTTGAAAAGTCCAAAAGCGCAAATAAGCAAAAGTCCGCTGACTATCCCTATCCTGCGTAAAATAGCCTTATCCAAAATAGGTCTGGAAGGTTCACGCGGCGGGTGCTCCATAATGCCGCTTTCCTTTGGCTCAAAAGCCAGCATCATTCCAAGACAGGCCGCAGTGGTCATATTGATCCATAAAATCTGGACCGGAATAATCGGCAGGGTGGCACCGAACAGGATTGCAGCCAGAATAACCAGACCTTCACCCGCGTTGGTAGGCAGGGTCCAAGCGATAAATTTAACCAGATTCGCAAAAACTCCGCGCCCTTCTTCCACCGCAGCTTCAATGGTGGAGAAGTTGTCATCGGTCAGCACCATGTCGGCGGCCTCCTTGGCCACCTCAGTCCCGGTTATTCCCATGGCTACACCGATGTCTGCCTGCTTCAGTGCAGGAGCATCATTAACCCCGTCCCCGGTCATGGCGCAGACTTCACCGTTCTTCTGCAAAGCCATAACCAGCCGCAGCTTCTGTTCCGGGGAAACCCGCGCAAAAACGGGAATACCGCGAACCTTATCTATAAGATCCCTATCGCTAAGGTCAGCGATTTCACTTCCGGTCAACACCGGACAATCCTCGCCAATGGCACAATCGCCACCGCGCAGCCCAAGCCGTAAGCCGATAGCTTCCGCAGTCAAAGCATGGTCTCCAGTAATCATCTTAACTTTAACCCCGGCATGCTGGCATGCTGCAATAGCAGCCTTGGCTTCTTCACGCGGAGGATCAATCATGCCCTGCAAGCCTACAAAAGTCATACCCATACAAGCATTGGTGCGGATCAATTCCCCATCCGCAGGCAACTCCTTGCGCGCAAATGCCAGAACCCGCAAACCGTCGGAGGCCATTTTATGCTGGAACTCGACAAT
Organism: Desulfovibrio sp. UBA2564; assembly: GCA_002340305.1. Lineage (GTDB taxonomy): Bacteria > Desulfobacterota > Desulfovibrionia > Desulfovibrionales > Desulfovibrionaceae > Maridesulfovibrio. The sequence goes on along the minus strand of DDLU01000074.1, from coordinate 480 downwards.
GGACTCCATATCCAAAGCTTCGGTTTCCCCTGCTGTATTCATCGAATCCCGGCAGCAATCCAAAATTTTTTCCACCGCCCCTTTCAAATAAACAACCCGCGAACCATCTGATTCATGCAGTGTCGCCATGTACTGCCATTCCGATTCAAAGGGCAATTCATCAACTCGCTTAAATTTTCCATGCTCATGCTCGACATTCAGACCGTACTTAACTGCCGAGACGATCAGAGCCCCCTCTGTGGGATCGCCTTCAACTGCGGGCCGTCCTCCTCTCGCGATTATCTTGGCATCATTACAAAGCATCCCGGCACGCATGCATTCCCGCAAAGCGACATTGTCGCGCTCATCCGCAGCTTTTCCACTAAGAGAACCGTCATAGCCATATCCTCCGCCTGAAACATTATAGAAGGAACTTCCGCTGTAGATTTCCTGAACCGTCATCTGGTTCTCGGTCAGGGTTCCGGTTTTATCAGAGCAAAT
>DDLU01000042.1 GCA_002340305.1 Desulfovibrio sp. UBA2564 | reverse complement strand
CGCTGGAGTATGCGATGGGAGCCAATTCAATGTTCCGGATAGGAGCAGTTCGGCACCCGCCGAGGAAAAGAATGCAGACAACAAGTGCAAAAGCAACAATGCGGAGATTCTTCATCTGTAATTCCCTGGTTTTCAGAGTTAAATTTTTGAAATCACTGTTACGTTTCCTGATTCATTTTCTGAATGCAGGAGACCATAGTTGTTTTAACCAAGCGGCGCAATTCAATATGTCCATTCTGCAGTTCATTGAATTGCTGCGGAAAAATCGGATCAAGTATTCTGCCCCTGATTTTTGCGGGATGGATGAGCATGTGGCCTCGCGGAAGCATGCCATAGGTCCCGGTCAGGCAGAGTGGCACAATAGGGAGTCCGGTCTGCATGGCAAGGTGAAAGGGTCCGGAGTGGAAACGGTTTAATTTACCGTTCCTGCTACGGGTTCCTTCGGGAAAAAACATGAGTGTGGCGTTCTGCTCCACTGCCAATTTGGCCTGTTTAAGGATTGCATCCAGATCGTCTGTTTCGACATTAATATAGTTCGCAAGCTTCATATAAAATCCGTAAAAAGGGATTTTAAAAGGCCAGTTACGGACAGCCATGCAAATGTTTCGCTGTGGTTGAAAGGAAACAAGATAGGGGTCAAAGAATGATTCGTGGTTAGCGACAATGATACACGGTGAAGGTAATTTCCCTTGCTTTGGCCATTTAATGTCCACGAATAAAGCCATGAGCTTTGAACTTCCCCAGCCGTAGTACCATATCATTTTCCGCAAAGTTTCCGGCTTTTCCCACTTAAGGGTGCGGGTAAAAAACAGATAGCAAAACGGCGAAATGATGACCCCGGTCAGGGTCCAGAGAATTACGCTTAAATATATCCCGGCGTTGATCCAGATTAGTTTGAGGAATGCGGGCATGATTGAGTGGGTGAGATATCACATAGACTGTGGCGAAAGTACCAGATGCAAGGCGCAGATGCCTATCTAGACATAAGTGAAAACTCGGTAACTATTCACTTTACGAAGTAGATGGTGCTTTATCCGCAGTCTAAGCGGCCTCGTCTTTTTTGGTGAGAATAAATTTGTGCAGGTCTCCGAGTGTACTGATAGCCTTGAAAGCTTCATCTTTCTTGATCTTGATCCCGAATTCCTGTTCCAGAACGATAACCATATCCACAGCATCAAGGCTGTCGAGATCAAGGTCATCCTTGAATATTGCTTCGGGGACCAGTTCGCCCAGCTCCAGCTCGAATTCTTCAGCGAGTGCTGAGTTAATTCTTTCTATGATTTCTGCATCAGTCATTATGCTCTCCTCAAAACCAGCGATGTATTTATACCGCCTAGGGCAAAGTTATTTTTCAGCGCATATGTAATTGGTCTTTCCTGCAAATGCAAGACGTTGTTTAAAACAGCGCATTCTGCAGCCGGAGAGGTTAGATTCGCAGTTGGAATTACTGTACTTTCCTGCATCATGCGAATAGTCGCGATGGTTTCAATAGCCCCGCTTGCAGCCATGGTATGGCCCAGATGCCCTTTTAAACTGCTTACCGGGGCGGTGTTACCGAGCAGGTCTGCCACAGCCTGTGCTTCGGAAGCATCTCCCTGCAAAGTCCCGGTGGCATGGGCGTTCACGTAGTCAATTTCAGATTCGGAAATTTCGGCATCCTTTAAAGCTTCTGCCATGCAGCGGTTGATGGCTTCGGCACTGGGGGAGGCCATGTTGCTGCTGTCGCAAAGCGATGAGAATCCTGTAATCTCAGCAAGTATCCCAGCTCCGCGCGCCTTGGCATGGTCGTAGCTTTCCAGCAGCAGAATCCCGGCTCCTTCGGAGCAGACAATGCCGTCCCGCTTTGCATCAAATGGACATGATGCTTTGGCCGGATCATCAGAACCGGAAATGGAAGCAGCTTCGATTATGTCAAATGTTCCAACGGTCAGGGGATGCAGTTCATCGGTTCCCCCGCAGAGCATGGCATCCTGTTTGCCTATAGCGATTGCTTCCGCTGCCAGCCCGATATTCAGGCATCCGGTGGAGCAGGCAGCTGAGGCTGCAACCACACGTCCGCTGAGATTTAGAAACTGGGCGAGGTTGGCTGCTGCGCTGTGGTTCATGATCTTGAAAAATTCGGTGCCGCGAATGGCTTCAAGGGAATTTTCCGGCAGGTAGAGCTTGAAGAATTGCTCCAAAGCCTGCGAGCTTCCGGTGGTGGAACCCACGGAAAGTCCGGTTCTTCCTCCGGTCAGAGTAGCTTCATCAAGTCCGGCCTGCTCAATGGCTTCGAGGGCGGCAAGGGCGGCAAAAATGGAAAGATTGGACATGGTCCGGCGCGCTTTGCGGGGAATTGCCTTGGCATTGAATTCAGGAACCCGTCCGGCTATTCGCGGACGTAGGCCTTTTACACCCTCCAATCCTTCCATACGGCTGAGGCCGGAACGTCCGGCGACGAGGCCGCTCCAGAGTTCTTTCACTCCATTGCCCAGCGGAGAAATTGCGCCCATTCCAGTGACAACTACGCGTTGTAAATGCATTTCAGCTCCTCGTGAATCTTTTCGTGTCCGCAGATAAATCCGCAGGTCAAATAAGCGGAGACCACCGCGCCCATGATTCCCGGTGCAATGATGGATTGTCCGGTCAGCAGGAGGCCTTTAATCTTGGTTGCCGGAAGGGGATTGTATTGCGATACCGTATGAGCTGCCCCGTACATACTGCCGTAGGGGGACTGGCAGTAATCACGCAGGGTCAGCGGGGTTGCGGAGTCTATGAATTCCACATTATCTTTCAATTCCGGGCAGCGTTTAAAGACTTGCTTCGTAAAATCAGCCATGATTTTTTCTTTGAAATTCCGGTAATCCTGCGGCCTGTTGCGCAGGGTTGAATCCTTCCACTCACTGAAAGCTTCGAAGCTGTAAGGCATGATGGCGGTTACGCTTTGTTGTCCGTCCCGAGCGAAGGTTTGTCCTGCGGAAAGGAAAATGGCATTCTCATCCATCTCGGTTTTACCGGAAAGAACCGCGCTGTAGTCAGACTCAGTCCAGAGGTAGATGTTGCGCCTGTGCAGGGCTTCAACCGGAGTATTGGCAATGCCGAAAAGAATCAGCGCAGATACGGTTTCCTGCAATTCATTAATCCTGCGCCGAAAAACAGGGCGGAAAGCACCTTCGCTTACGCAGTTGAGCATTGCTGCCGGATGGGCAGACCAAATGCAGATTTTGCTGCGCAGTTCGCTTTTATCATCAAGGAGTAGGCTCTTGAAATTTTTCGTCTCGTCATGATTGATGCGCACAGCTTTCTTGCCACAGAAAATATCTACACCATGCTCTTTAAGCTGCTTTTGATAAACATCGACAAGTGTTTTGCCGCCGCCTTCAATGGTATGCGAGGAACGGAAATATGATCCAGCCACAAGTGCGTGGGTGGAGAGCATGGCATCTTCCGGCGGGGTGCCGTAAAGCAGGGAGTGGCAGCTGAGCAGGTCCTTTAAATCTTGATCATCAGTGATGGAATCCAGATAATCGTGCAGGGACTCTGTTTCGTCATGGGCCAATGAATCCAGACTGAAATCAAGGTTGAAATTAAGGAATGATGAGGATTCGAAAATGGTTTTGATGCGTTCCAGATATTGATCGATAGCTACTTTTTCAGCGGGAAATTTTTCATAGAGAGTGCGGCGGACTCGCTTATAACCATGAGGCAGGCAGACTTGCGTGCCCTGTTTTTCAAATCGAAAGCAGTCGCAGCCCTGTTCACTAAAAGAGATTTTTTCCAGGTCAGCGTTGAGGCCGAGATGCTTGAAATATGTATCCAGCGGATCGCCGTCACCCATGCCGCCGATGAGATGGATTCCGGTTTCAAAATGAACACCCTTTCGACTGAACCCGCGAACTGTAGGGCCGAGCTGGGGGAAGGCTTCCAACAAGGCTACTTTGTGGCCCTGTTTGGCGAGCAAAAGGGCGGCGGTCATTCCGGAAATCCCTGCGCCGACAACTATCTGATCGTACTCAGTCATTAGAATTCAAGCACAAGGCAGGAGTTGGTGCCGCCGAATCCAGCGGAATTGAGCAGGGCTTTTTGCGGTGGGCGGTCGTCCGTTTCAGTAAGGATATTCAGTCCGGCAGTATCATCGTCACCAGTGCTGAAATTAATGTTCGGCGCAGTGAATCCATAACGGTTCATGAGCGTGGTATAAACTACCTGACTGGCTCCGGACATCCAGAGTTCGTGTCCGGTCATGGATTTGGTGGAAGAAATACGAGGCCCGTTTCCCTGCAAGGAGTCAGCAAAAAGCGTCTTGATGTTTGCGGCTTCGGCATTATCGCCTGCCGGGGTAGAGGTGGCGTGGGCACAGATGTAGTCGATATCTGCCGGGGATAGTCCTGCCTGTTTGAGTGCTTTGGCTCCGGCTCTTACCAGCCCGTCACGTCCGGGAACGGAGATGTGTTCGCCATCCGAGGAAAATCCGTAGCCGCTGATTAATCCCATAATTTCGGCACCGCGTTCTTTTGCCAGATCGTAGCGTTCGAGCACGATGGCTGCTGCTCCGCCGCTTGGCACCAGCCCATCACGGTCTTTATCAAAGGGGCGGCTGGCCTGCGCGGGATTATGGGTGCAGCTGGAAAAGGCACTCAAGCCGTCAAAGCTGCACATGGATTGCCAGTTAAGTTCCTGCGCTCCACCACAGATGACCCGTTCCTGCTGACCTGTGGCAATGAGGTTCATGGCCTGACCCACGGCATGTCCGCCGCTGGAACAGGCGGAGCTGATAGTCCATGCCGCGCCACGGGTTTTGAAAATTGTGTTCAGGTTCATGGTCACGCAGGAGGTCATGGAGCGAAATACCGCGCCGCTACCGATGAGCGAAGTCTCACCTCGCTCCTTGAGCCGTTTCACTTGATCAAGAGCAGCAATGCAGCTGGAATCACAGCCGAAGATGAGTCCGCTTTCGTCGTTGTGCAGATCGTCTTCGTTCAGGCCGGATTGGTCGAGGGCCTGCTTGGCTGCAGCGTATGCCTGCACCGCAAAATCGGGCATGGTTTTGCGCTGCTTGCGGCCCAGCCATTTCTTAGGATCGAAATCTTTAATAATTCCGGTCAGCGGACTTTCGAAGCCCAGCTTGATTCGTTCTTCATCAATCCCAATGCCTGAACGCCCGCTTTTGAGCGCATCAGCAATATTTTCAAGGTCCGAACCCAGAACAGAAACGGTCCCGAGGCCTGTGATTGCCACTTTGTACAAGAGAAAAACTCCAGAATACTAGGTGTGAATTCCGCCGTTAACAGCGATGGTCTGTCCGGTGATGTATGAGGCTTTGTCCGAACAAAGGAAAGAAACCACCCCGGCTACCTCTTTGGGAGTGCCCAGTCTTTTCAGGGGAATTTGTCCCTTGATATGGTCCACGGGAAGTCCGGCGACCATATCTGTTTCAATGAAACCGGGAGTGATAGCGTTGACCAGAATGTTGCGTTTGGCAACTTCAACCGCCAGCGAGCGGGTGGCTCCGATGAGTCCGGCTTTGGCTGCGGAATAGTTGGTCTGTCCGGCAACGCCGGTCTCGCCGGAAGTGGAAGCGATATTGATGATACGCCCGGTCCGCTTGCGCAGCATGCGGGAAACCACGGGCTTGGTCACATTGAAAAAACCGCCCAGGTGAACTTGCAGGACCTTGTTCCAGTCATCTGAAGACATCATCATCATGATGGAATCGCGTGCGAATCCGGCATTGTTGACCACGATGTAAGGAACTTCTTCCTGAAGGAGCGGGGGGAGAGCGTTCTCAACAGCTTCTTCGTCAGTGACATCGAATTTAAGCAGGGTGCATTCACGGCCCGTTTCGCGGATGGCGGCAGCAGTCTTTTCTGCTCCTGCATCATCGCTACGGTAGTTGAGCCAGATATCGTAACCGTCTTCAGCCAGTTGCAGGGCAATGGCAGCACCGATACCTTTGCTGGCTCCGGTAATTAAAGCAATTTGTGGCATGTTTGGTCCGGGAAATATTTTTAATGCAAAAAGGGGCCGTCAGCCCCTTAAATGCGCAAATATGTGTTGATTCTTTTTAGATGCTGTCTTCTTTGGAGTTTCTACCGTCGTCGTAGCCCTTTTTGAATTCTCCGGGCATTTCCTTGACTTCTTTGACGGCCTGGCCTGTGGCTTTACCGATTTTTGCACAGCCAAGGGAAGACATCATAAGTGCTGCAACAATCAAAGCAGCTGCAATTCTGGTGAGCATATTTCCTCCAGCAATTTTTTGCCTCTAACTAAGCCATGATTTTCTGAAAAGTCAATTCCGACCAGTTGCCGGATCAGCTCAGCTGCAAAGCATTCAGGATTACATTATAAAGTTTTTCTTTGACCGCAGGCTTTGCAACATAGCAGGTCATGTCCTGTTTTCTAAACATATCCGGCTTTTATCAAAAAGGAACATTGCCAGCGGGGAAAATTAACCTGTAGTGGGCGAGGTCTCGTGTTTGTCCATGGCTCTCATCGACTTTCCGGAAATTTATTCATCCTGAACTTAAATTAAAAAAATAGTAACAATACATAAAAAAAACTTTTATTGTGAGTTAGTTGTCTGTGCTTTTTGTTATGTGAAGCGATTTGTGTGTTTTATTATTTGGCTTGGGTAAATGTTTGTAATTGAAACAGCCGGTTAAGGGTTGTATAAGATTTGTAGTAATCTGCTTCCTATATATGTATCTGTTCTTACCGGAGTTAAAAATGACTAAAAAATGTGTGCTGGTCGCAATGTTGGGTGCTGTAATAATGTTTCTGGTCCTTTGGATGACTGGTTCATTTGAATCCGGGATTATTGAAAAAGGACGCATTGTCTCGACCCGCAATGCCGAAGCCCCCGCAGGAACTGCTGCCGTCAGGTTAACGACTGTCCCGGTTATATACGAAGCCGTGGGAACTGTTCGTCCTGAGACCGAAGCCGCCATCGAAGCGCAGGTGACCGGAAAGGTTCTCAAGGTGTTGGTCCGCTCCGGGCAGAAAGTCAGCAGGGGAGACGATTTGCTTGTCTTGGACAGCCGGGAGCTTAAGACAAGAATGGAAAGTGCCGAGCAGGGTTTGAAGTCCGCACAGGCCGCAGAACGGCAGGCTCGCGAAGCTATTAATGCGGCAAAGGCCGAATCCGATACAGCTACCGCCACATGGAAGCGGATGAAAAAACTTTTTGCTGACAAAGTTGCAACCCAGGATGAACTGGACCGAGTTGAAGCCGCTTACCTTAAAGCCAGAGCTGCTTTTGCACAGGCCGGGGACGGTCTGGATGCAGCATCTGCCGGGGTTCGGCAGGCCCGTAAAGGTGTGGAAGCCACGCGGATTAATCTTGGGTACACTATCATAACCGCCCCGGCTGACGGCGAAGTTGCCAAGCGCATGGTTGAGCCGGGTGATCTGGCTTTCCCCGGAAAAACGCTGATGCTGATCCAGACTGGCGGAGCTTTACGCTTGGAAGCATTGGTGCGCGAAGGTGTGATCGGACAGGTCCGAATCGGGCAGAAGCTTGCCGTGGATATTCAGGCTCTTGGCGAACGTGCAGAAGCTGTTGTTGAGGAAGTAGTTCCCTCCGCCGATCCTCTAACCCGTACTTTTTTGGTCAAAGCCGGACTTGATCCTTTGCCCGGACTCTATCCCGGTATGTTTGGGCGTTTACTTATCCCGGTAGCCGAGAAGCAAGTGGTCCTTGTTCCCGAAAAGGCAGTTTCGCGAGTTGGACAGCTTGAGACTGTCTTGGTTAAAAGCGGTGAGAACTGGGAACCTGTTTATATTCGCAGCGGGGCACTTCATGACAATAAGCTGGAAATACTTTCCGGTTTGAGCGGCAACGAGACAATCGGCTTTGAGCTGCCCGTAACCGGAGGGCAGCAGTAATGTCCACTCCGCAAAATTCAGAGCAGTCGCAAGGTCTCATTGCTTCTGCGGTTCAATTTTTTCTGCACTCCAAGTTAACTGTGGTGTTGGTCATCGGTGCGCTTCTGCTTGGCATTGCCGCAGTTCAGTTGACCCCGCGCGAGGAAGAACCGCAGATCGTGGTCCCCATGGCGGATATTATGGTTCAGGCTCCCGGAGCCGGGGTGGAGGAAGTTGAAAAGCTGATCACAACTCCTTTGGAGCGTATCCTCTGGCAGATTGACGGGGTGGAGTATGTCTATTCCATCTCCCGCCGCGATTCATCCATGGTTACGGTTCGTTTCTACGTGGGGGAAGACCGCGAGGAATCCCTGATCAAGCTGCACAATGCTATTGCCAAAAATCGTGATCTTGCTCCCGGAATTGCTTCCAGTTGGGTGATCAAGCCCGTTGAAATTGATGATGTTCCGATCGTGGCCCTGACACTTTATCCTTCTAATGAATCCGTTACCGGGCGCGAGAATATTTCTGATTTTGAATTGCGCAGGGTTGCTGAAGAATTGGCTTCCCGGTTGGCTGAGGAGGAAGATCTTTCCCGCGTGTCCCTAGTCTCCGGGCGTTCCCGTGAGGTGCGCGTGGAGTTGCTGCCTGAACGTATGGCAGGGTTTAATGTCTCTCCGCTGGAAATCGCAGCCGCACTTGAGGGGGCGGACCAGTCAGCGGTAGCCGGATCAGTGCTTTCCGGCAATCGTGAAATTACTGTCTCCGCAAATTCATTTCTGGAAGATGCCGCTGATGTGCGCAATCTGGTAGTTGGTGTTTTCAGTTCCCGTCCGGTCTATCTGCGCGATGTGGCAGAAGTCTTTGACGGGCCTCAGGAAGCGGCTTCTTATTCCCGGATCGGATTTTCGCGAATGTACTTGACCCGTAGCGGGCAGAATCCGGAACAGGCTTCCCGTCCGGCAGTGACTATTGCTTTTTCCAAGAAAAAAGGAACCAACGCAGTCAAAGTTGCTGAGGCAGTGTTGGAACGCATGCAGCAATTGAAGCAGGCCATTGTGCCCGCTGGAATTGAGGTAGAAGTTACCCGCGACTACGGCAAGACCGCAGATGCAAAGGTTGATGAATTGTTAGGTTCATTGGGCTTTGCTGTTGTTACTGTGGTTGTTTTGCTGGCCCTGACTCTCGGTTGGCGTGAGGCTGCGGTTGTGGCTCTTGCGGTTCCGATCAGTTTTTCACTGGCCTTGTTCGTCAACTACCTGCTCGGCTACACTATCAACCGGGTTACGCTTTTCGCACTAATCCTTTCCCTTGGTCTGGTGGTAGATGACCCGATTACCAATGTGGACAATATCCAGCGGCATATTCTCATGAAAAATAAGAAGCCTGCCGGGGCGACTCTTGATGCAGTCTCCGAGGTCTTGCCTCCGGTGATCATGTCCACGCTTGCGATTATTGTTTCATTTGTGCCGCTCTTTTTCATCACCGGAATGATGGGGCCGTACATGGCACCCATGGCGGCCAATGTCCCGCTGACAGTGACCTTTTCTACGGTTTGCGCCTTGACCATTGTCCCGTGGCTGGCTTTCCGCCTGCTTAAGGACTTGCAACCCAAGGCCGCAGCGGTTGTTTCCGGGCCGGACCGAATTGAAGTCGTGTACACCCGGATCATCACACCCTTTCTGGACTCACGGGTCCGACGTTGGGCACTGGTGGGTGTGATAGTTGTCGGCTTGGTTTTTTCCATGGCTCTTGCCGGATTCAGGTTGGTTCCACTTAAGATGCTTCCCTTTGACAATAAGAATGAATTCCAGATTGTCATTGATATGGATGAGGGTACGCCTCTTGAACAGACTGACCGTGTAGTCCGCGAAATGGAGCAGGTGCTTAAAACCGTGCCTGAAGTAACCAACTTCGTAACTTATGCCGGGGAACCTTCGCCCATGGATTTTAATGGGCTGGTGCGCCATTATTATTGGCGTGAAGGCGGGCACATGGCGGACATTCGGGTCAACCTCGCTGATAAATCACAGCGCGAAGAGCAGAGCCACGCCATCGTGCTGCGTTTACGTAATGAATTGGAGCTGGTTGCGGTCCGTAACAATGCCAATATAAAAATTGTGGAATCCCCGCCCGGACCTCCGGTAATTTCAACCATTACCACTGAGGTCTACGGTGCGGAGGACCGTCCCTATTCCGCTCTCATTGAGGGGGCAGGGCAGATTGTGGTAGCAATGGAAAATGAACCCGGAGTTGTGGATATTGATACTTCCACGGAAGCCGGTCAAACTATGGTAGACTTTGTGTTGGATAAAGAAAAAGCCGCTTTACATGGAGTCAGTGCCCGTGACGTGGTTAACACCTTGCAGATGGCTTTATCCGGTATGGTCCCGGCAAATGTTCATGAGCAGGGCGAACGCAACCCGCTTCCGGTACGCTTGATCCTACCACTATTGCGCAGGGCTGATGTATCTTCGCTTGAACAGCTGAAGGTGCGCACAGCTGAAGGTAAATCCGTACCGTTGGCAGAGCTTGGTAATCTGGTTGAGATCAGCCGGGAACAGCCCGTGTATCACAAGAATCTGAAGCGGGTGGTCTATGTGTTTGCTGAAATGGCCGGGCGTGCTCCGGGGGAAGCAATCATTGATATGCAGGGCAGGTTATCCAAGGATCCGTTGCCGCCATTCATCTGGTCCGATTGGGCCGGGGAGGGCGAGTGGCAGATCACCTTGGATGTCTTCCGCGATTTGGGACTTGCTTTCGGTGCTGCTCTGTTGGGTATTTATATCCTGCTAATAGTTGAAACTGGATCATTCGGCATGCCGCTCTTGATCATGTGCGCTATACCTTTAACTCTGTTGGGAATCATGCCCGGATTCTGGTTGCTGAATGTAATCAGTGCCGGAACTGTTCAGGGTGCGGTTGGGGCTGCATTTGCTGATCCGGTGTTTTTCACTGCCACAGGCATGATCGGTATGATCGCGCTGGGCGGGATTGTTATTCGCAACTCGTTGGTGCTCATTGACTTCATCCGGCAATCAGTAGCCGGGGGCATGGAACTCAAGGATGCGATCATCAAGTCCGGTTCAGTACGGTTGCGGCCTATTGCCCTGACAGCAGCAACTACCGCGCTCGGTGCATGGCCCATCACCCTTGATCCTATTTTTTCCGGTCTGGCGTGGGCCTTGATTTTTGGACTGTTTGCTTCAACCTTGTTTACGCTGCTGGTTATTCCGGTAGGGTATTATGTTTTTGAGAGGGAAAATAAGTAGGATTGACTTACGTCATATTAATCCTACCGTCTTTGTGTGAAATATGAGCCGTAGGGGTTGAGAAATTCAACCTGAATCCCAAAAACAGACCCATTTACATGGAGGTCGATATGGCTGACTTCGAAATCAAGGATCTCACTAACGTAACTATAAAGAACATTGACCACAATCAGGTGCTTAACCTTACTGATCTGGTTGTTTATCAGGAAGGGCAGGTGGTCAGCAGGACTCTTTCACAGGTAAAGCAGATTTCCCTGACTCTTTTTGCCTTTGATGCCGGGGAAGGGATCAGCACCCACAGCGCACCGGGCGATGCCATGGTGCAGGTGCTGGACGGAGTTGCCGAAGTTACCATCGGCGATGAGGTTTTCAATGTGGCAGCAGGTGAATCAATCGTCATGCCCGCAAATATCCCGCATGGTCTTGAGGCGCGTGAACGGTTCAAGATGCTGCTGACCTTGATTAAGCAATAAATACAATTGAAAAAGGGGCCTTTAACGGCCCTTTTTCTTACACATCGCAGCACTCACACGAATCTTCGGGCAACCGAATGGTGAATTTTGCACCCTTACCGTCTGTGCTGCTGACAGTCATAGAGCCTTTATGCTGCTCGGTGATGATGAAGTACGAAATTGATAAGCCCAAGCCTGTTCCTTTGCCTACTTCTTTTGAAGTGTAGAAGGGTTCAAAGACTTTTTTCAGACGGTTACGGGGGATCCCGGGACCATTATTTTCAACCTCAAGAACCACCCCTCCCCGACTGTTTTTGATACGTAAATCCAGCCTTGGACCTTCTCCGGCTGTGTATTCTTTTTCTGCCATGGCTTCACTGGCATTTCGGATCAGGTTCATCAGCACTTGCTGGATTTCACTGCGGATGCAGCGCACAGGAAGAACTGCATTGTCGTATTCTTTTGAGATTTGAATTTGGGTAAAACGCGAACTGTTGCGGAACCTCAGGTCTGACGATGTCAATTCCAGACTTTCATCCATCAACTTGGCTATGTTACAGGTCTGCATCTTTCGCGGTCCATTATGGCTGAAGTTGAGCATGCTTGAGACAATTTGAGAAGCTCTCCCGCCTGCCTCTGAAATTTTAGCTAACATGTTGGCAATGTCTCGTTTACGAAGATATTCGCGCATCTTATCCAAGTCGAGATCACATTCCTGAGCGATATGCAGGTTTTTAGGACTATCAGAGAGAATGCGGTTACGCATGTTCTGGGTGGCCCCCATGATGACTGCCAGCGGATTGTTTATTTCATGGGCAATACCAGCAGCCATACCGCCGAGAGAATTCATTTTTTCGTGTTGCACCATCAGCTCCAGAGTACGGGTTCTCTGGGTGATATCACGGGCAACACCAAGGCAGAATTTTTGTCCATTCTCTTCAAATATGCAGGTGACCACTTCTACAGGATAGGTTGTTCCGTCTTTGCGTCTGTGTCTGCTTTCGAAAATCAAGCGTTGATCGGAAGCGGTTCTGGCAATTGTTTTACGCCACTCTATTTCATTGGTGTCCGGGGCAATGTCGGAAATGGCGAATTTGAGAATTTCTTTGCGGCTATAGCCGAGTCTTTCAGCCGCCGCTTCGTTTATGTCGATAATTCGGCCTGTTGAATCAGCCAGATAAATCGGGTCGGCGATGTTATCAAGCAACCGCCTGTATGCATTTTGGCTTTTCTGGACATTGCGGTCGTATCTATCGACCAAAATGTAGATGATAGCAGCTGTTATCAACACGTAAAGCCAGCCTTTGTATGTCTGTATCTGCTGGTTTAAAGCCGGGTCACGCACCAGAAAGTTAAGCAGCCTGTCAGAAAGCAGAATCCAGAAAAAGCCGAATAGTGCATATTTTGCTGAAATCTTGAGTGCTATTGTGGATGGTCTGATTGAAAAATTCACGATTATTACCTGTCCTTTATCATTCGTAAACGGAGTTAATTCACTGTGCCTTTAAGATTACCACAGGCTTGTGTCTGAGTATAGGGTCGGGCAGAAATATCTATTGTGCTTTTACAGGTGTGCTCTTT
>DDLU01000265.1 GCA_002340305.1 Desulfovibrio sp. UBA2564 | reverse complement strand
AAAATTAAATTAAACAAAATGCTTATATGATTATTTAGGTCATATTTGTGAAAAAATGGACGGGTTGACATTGAACCCGGATACAGTTTACTTTGTATTCCGACTGAGTGCTCAGTCGGTTTTTTTTGAAAGAGGAGAAACAATGACCAAGATGTCCAAAAAGAAGGCGGCGATTCTGGAGGCTGCCACTATCCTTTTCGCCAACAAGGGATTTGCCGACACTTCCATGCAGGAATTGTCCAAGATGACCGGAGCTGCGGAAGGGACCATTTTCTATCACTTCAAGAACAAGGAGCATCTCCTGTTAACGATCCTTGAGGCAACCAAGGCTCGCATACTGGAGGAGTTCGAGGCGCATATGGATCACCATCAGCCCGGAACCGGGATTGAAGAGATGGAAGAAGTGGTTGCGTTTTACCTTCTTCTTGCCGGACGTATGGAATATCAGTTTCTTCTTCTGCACCGACATTTCCTTTATCAGTTCGCCGAAAGCCGACCTGAATTCCGGGAAAACCTCGAAGCCATCTATAATTGTCTGGTCATCCTTTTTGAGCAGGCTATCCAGAAGGGGTTGGATGATGGCTCCATCGGCGGGGTTAACCCCCGGAAGACCGCACTCATCATATTCACGATGGTCGATGGTTTAGTGAGATTCAAAAATTTTAATCTCTACGATGCGGGGGCTTTGTTCAATGAGTTGATCGAGTCCATCCGCAGGATGTTGAAACCTAACTAGGGGTGTTTATCTCATGCTTACTAGAATTTTTCCTTTTCTGGGCTGGTTCAAAAAGTACAGCGGAGCTGCTTTTAGGGCGGATATTATTTCCGGCCTGACCGTTGCTCTGGTTCTTATTCCCCAGTCCATGGCGTATGCGCAGCTTGCAGGAATGCCTGCCTACTACGGCCTTTACGCCTCTCTGCTTCCCCCCATGGTGGCAGCACTGTTCGGCTCCAGCCGCCAGCTCGCTACCGGTCCCGTTGCTGTTGTATCCCTCATGACCGCAGCTTCCCTTGAGCCTCTGGCAACTGCAGGTAGTGAAGGCTACATTGCTTACGCACTGCTGCTGGCCTTACTGGTTGGTATCTTCCAGTTCCTGCTCGGTGTTCTGCGTCTCGGTCTGGTTGTCAACTTTCTGTCTCACCCGGTTGTTAACGGCTTCACTAATGCAGCGGCTATCATCATTGCCTCTTCCCAGCTTTCAAAGATGTTCGGTGTCTATGTAGACAAAGCTGAACTTCACTTTGAAACCATCATGAGGGTTATCAAAGGAGCCATGCACTACACCCATCTGCCGACATTGGGGATGGGGGTTTTGGCCTTTGCCATCATGGTCGGGCTTAAACGGGTCAACCCGAAGATTCCCAACGTTCTCTGTGCGGTTGTTATCACCACCCTGCTCTCATGGGCCACCGGCTTTAACCATGATGCAAAGGTTGATGTCTCTGCAATTCAGGATGCAGAAGTGCAGACCCTGATCGCTGATTTCAACAAGTCCGTTGTCGGTATCGAAGATCTAGCAGTCAAGCGTACTGAAATTGCGGCCCTTGAAGATAAGGCGAAAGAAGATAAAAACCAGATCGGTTTTTACGATGCAGAGCACGATCTTGCTGTCGTTAACTATCAGGTTAACCTGCTCAAACATAAATCTCACGAGTTGCGTGCTTCCCTGCGCCACATCCTTTTTGAAGGTGTGGAACTGGCTGACGGAACCATGGCTTTCTACGTACAAGGCAAGGTGCCTGACGGTGTAACTGCCGATGGCCGCACATGGCGCGTAAAAGTCGGCAACAAAGTTCTCGATACCACTTCTTTGACGATGATGGGCGGCGGTGCTGTTGTCGGAAGCATTCCTTCCGGTTTCCCCGCAATTGCGGTCCCCGAACTGAACTTCAAGGTCATGCTCAAGCTTTTCCCCTTTGCGATCATTATTTCCCTGCTCGGTTTCATGGAAGCGATCTCCATTGCAAAGGCTATGGCTGCTAAGACCGGCCAGAGACTTGATCCTAACCAGGAACTTATCGGTCAGGGCCTTGGTAACATCCTTGGTGCCTGCGGTTCCGCATACCCTGCTTCCGGTTCATTCTCCCGTTCAGCAGTTAACCTGCAGGCCGGTGCTGTAACCGGACTCTCCAGCGTGTTTACCTCCCTCATCGTGGCGGTCACTCTGTTGTTCTTTACCCCGCTCCTCTATCATCTGCCGCAGGCTGTTCTGGCTGCTGTTATCATGATGGCTGTTATCGGGCTGATCAACGCATCCGGTTTCATCCACGCATGGAAGGCCCAGAAATACGACGGAGCTATCTCAATCATTTCATTTATTGCCACTCTGGCCTTTGCACCGCACCTTGATAAAGGTATCATGATCGGTGTGGCCCTTTCGCTTGGCGTATTCCTCTACAAGAGCATGCGTCCCCGCGTTGCTGCGCTGTCCAAGGGTGAGGACGAAGTCCTCCGCGATGCCGGCATACACGGCCTGCGCGAATGCGACCACATTGCGGTTGTCCGCTTTGACGGTCCCCTGTTCTTCGCTAACGCAAGTTTCCTTGAAGATCAGATCACTGACCGCATCATGGATATGCCCAACCTGAAACACATTATTCTGGTCTGCAGCGGCATCAACGACATTGACGCATCCGGCGAGGAAGCACTCTCCCTGATCGTTGATACCGTTAGAAGCGGTGGCCGTGACATCTCCCTTTCCGGTGTGAATGAGGCGGTCATGGCTGTGCTTGAACGCACCCACCTGCTGGAAAAGATCGGAATGGACCATGTTTATGCCGATACTGAGGAAGCTCTCTGCAAGACTCACGCACAGGCCCACAAGGACGGTGCCGAGTCTGATTGCCCGCTCACAACTTACTGCCGTATCAGCGGTAACGCTTAGTGGAGGTTGTTAATGTCTGATCTATTTATCTTCAGCGGTCTTTTTTGTCAGGCGGACGCTATTGTTAAACGTCTGATGGACGACACCGATTTCAAACTGGTCACTGATGAAGACCTCGTGGCGCAGGCCGCTTCTCTCGGTGGAATGAGCGAGAAGGCTGTAGCAAAGGCGTTCTCCCCCAAGACTTCCATCTTCAACAAGTTCAGCCATGAAAAGGAACGTGCTGTTTCCTGGCTGCGTCTGGCTCTTGCCAATAGGCTGGCCGAAGGGCAGGCCCTGCTGGTTTCCGGCATGGTAACTCAGCTGCTGTCTCAGGAAATCAGCCATGTTCTCAAGGTCTGCATTATCGACGACCTTCAGAAAAGACTGGCTACCGCGCGTAATGAGTCCGGCCTTTCCGAAGGCGAAGCTGAAAAGGAAATCCAGCAGAGTGATGAAGAAAATACTGTCTGGGTTCGTGAAGTAACCGGGAACAACGATCCTTGGGCCTCCTCACTTTATGATATGGTTATCCCTGCTGATAAAACCGGCGTTGATGAGTCTGTGGCTTTGATCAAGGAACAGCTGGTTAACTCCGCAGTTGAAGTTACCGAAGAATCCAAACAGGCTGTGCAGGATTTTCTGCTTGCCGCTAAGGTTGAAACCGCTTTGGTCGCCAAAGGACACAATGTTCTGGTCAGTGCTGAAGGCGGCAAAGTAACTCTCGCCATTAATAAAAAAGTACTCATGGTTGAGCGTCTTGAAAAGGATCTGCGTGAAATCGCCGAACCTATGGAAGGCGTGAAATCTGTGGATGTGACCTTCGGTAAGGAATACTATGAGGCTGATATTTATCGCCGTATGGATTTCGAACTTCCGTCCCGTGTACTTCTGGTTGACGATGAGCGTGAATTTGTTAAGACCCTGTCCGAACGTTTGTTGCTGCGTGACCTCGGTTCCGCAGTTGTTTATGACGGTGAGTCCGCTCTTGACGTGGTTCAGGAAGACGAGCCTGAAGTAATGATCCTCGACCTCAAGATGCCCGGCATCGATGGTATCGAGGTTCTGCGCAGGGTTAAGTCCAACCGTCCCGGCATCGAAGTAATCATCCTTACCGGTCACGGTTCTGAAGATGACCGCAAGACCTGTATGGATCTCGGCGCATTTGCTTATCTGAATAAGCCAGTTGACATCGATGTGCTTAGCCAGACTCTCAAGGACGCTTACGCCAAGGTGCGTAACTCTTAATTAATAAACTCTCCGGGGCTGGACATGAACATAAAGGGAATATTCAAGCCGGAATTCTGGGATGCGGACCCTAAGTCCGCCGGACCTTACAAGCAGCTGTTTGACTACAAGCGAATCTGGCAGCTTTGTATCGGAATCCTCGTAGCCGTGTCTCTTGTTCCTATTTTGATCATGGCCTCCATTGACTTCAGTGTAACCCGGGGAGCGATCATCTCTGAGAATACCC
>DDLU01000278.1 GCA_002340305.1 Desulfovibrio sp. UBA2564 | reverse complement strand
CCAAACAGAGGGATGGGGAGGGGGATTTGATGATAAAATTTCTTTGTTTTTCTCATTACGAGAATGGCTTCTAACTATTTAATCAAAGTTTTTTGATGTATGGGCTGCGCTAAATAGATTGCTGCCTAGAACCGAAAATTTCAAAAACTTGCTTTTGGGAGTGATTTTAGTCGTAAGTAACATTCGACAGAGATAAATAAGGAATCGATGGAGTGTTAAGCCTGCAGCCGGAAATCCCAACTATGTTCATCACCCTGATGCCAATTTGATTGAGCATGATCTTTCTATTTCCTCCGGAGATCTGCGGCATTGAAATAGTGCGGTTTACTGATATGGATCTGCATTCAACGGATATCAAGAATCCTTATAGATGTTCATGGGAGTTCTGCATGCCGTTTAATCCCTTGAATAAATCTTAACACAATTTCGTCCTGATTTTTTAGCTTTATACATAGCCTGATCAGCTTCCTGAATTAATGCCACAAGGTTTCTGTTCGTCGACTTTGTAGATAAACCAATGCTTGAGGTCAATGTTTGTTCGTGGGCGAAATTGTGGTTTTGTATACCTTCTCTGATTTTTTCAGTCACAATTTTAGCTTCGTTCATATCGGTTTCAGGCATGCAGATGATAAATTCTTCGCCACCATAGCGTGCGAAGATATCGGTTGAGCGGGTCATGTCAGTGATTAAGTTTGCCACATCTTGAAGTATTTTATCACCCATGTCGTGACCATAAGTGTCATTTACTTCTTTAAAGTGGTCGATATCCATCAGTGCAATGGTTAATGGACGGTCATAGCGTTCGCTCAAGCTTAAGGCTTCTTGGGCATCATTTAAGAAAGCACGGCGGTTTGGTATTTGGGTTAATTCATCAGTAACCGCTAATTTTTTAATTTGCAGGAAGTATAATTTAAGTTCCCTGCGCATTTTCTCAAGGATATTGCCAAGCTCAGATAGTTCATCGTTTCCTTGCCACTTAAAACTTGAGTTCATATCGCCAGCTGAGAGATTTTTAGCCTGAAGCATCAACCTTTTAGTGGGCTTAATAATTATGAAGTATATGATTGGGTAGATGAGTGCTATGCCGCAAATGAACATCCCGGCAAAAAGGAATATTATATTGCGTCTGGCATGGAAGCTTGTGGTATCATGGTAAGTGTTGTCTATGGCTATTTCAATGTATCCGAGTTGCTCATCATTGATTTTTATCTCACGCTTTTGAATTAACAGTTGGTTCTGTTTAAGCTCTCTATTTTTTTTAAGATTAGCCAACGTCATTCCGTAGAGAGAAGAATATACTTTTATGCTTACAATTCGCTGATCATGAATCACCAGTTGGGCGGCATTTTCAATCTGCGTTGGCTCGAGATTAAGCAAAGCTTCCTTTAAACTATCTTCGAGTGAATCGAATATAGTTTTTTGGAAGTTGGCTAGCTCTGTTTTAATCCTTTGGTCTTCTTTTTTTAATGAATAAGTAACTCCGACCGTTAGCGGAGCTGAAAAACTAATGAAAATCGCAATGACCAAAAGAGTGGCAATGCTATTGAAATTTATATTCATTATAGGCACATTTCGTCAGAAACGTAGTCATGAACCTTAATTTCTCCAAGGGAAATTTTGTTTCTGATTTTATTTATTTTTTCTTTCATTTCAGGAGTTATAAGTTTTTCATTGTGCTCATCAAATGCAAGACCTACAGCATCTTGAGCTACTCCAAATGACTTGATGTTGTCTCGCCAGATACCTCTTTTGGCGTGCATCAGAGCGGCGAATACAACTTTATCAATACGTTTGATCATCGAAGTTAATACATGGCCCGGGTATAATCCGTTTTGGTTACTATCCACACCAATGCCAAGTTTACCCCGTTTAGCTGCGGCTTCAAGTACTGCGGGGCCGGCACCCCCGGCTGCTTGGTAGATTACATCGGCTCCTTGGTCCATCAGCTTATCTGCCATTGCAGCAGTGGCATTACCATCAAACCACGCTCTGTAATATGTTCCAATAAATCCGCTTAGGACTTTTATATTCGGATTGATGTATTCTGCACCTTGTTTATAGCCGCATAAGAAACGGCGCATCAACGGAACGTCGGAGACAGAAACAAAACCGATGATTCCTGTTTTCGATTTCATTGCAGCAAGTGCTCCGGCAAGGAATGATCCTTCATGTTCTGCAAAGTCGAAAGATAACATGTTGCGGACATCTGTGGCTTTGCCCAGACTTAAAAAGCGGATGTTAGGGTACTTCCTTGCAAAGGTATCCAGATTCTTCATATGATTAGCGTATATTAAAAACACGGGTGAATAACCGGATTTACATGACTTTTCGAGTACATTTATGAAATCTTTTTTTACGCCGCCAATAACGATTTCTTTGCATGGCGCACCTGTTTTCCTTATAAACTCCTTTACACCTTTATGAATGGCATAATTGTATGGGTTGCTTTCTATATTTTCTTGGTAGATTACTACCGGATTGAATTTTTCTGAACTGATAGCAGTGGAGACATTGAGCAATATAAATATGAATATCAATGTAATTAATTTTAGGTGTTTCATTTTCAATACTTATTGATTTGGGTAGATCTATACTTATAGCGCAATGCTTTATTTGTCTAATGTTTTAAGGAGATTCCACAGAACTTACTGTTGATTTTTATTAAAACGTCATTCGTGATATCAATGTTTTTTAAAGGTTGAGTTGTTATTCTCTTCATATTAAGAGCAATCCTAATTTAAAAAGGATTAGTTATGAGTTTTAAAGTTGACGTTGCTATAAATGTTTTCGGAAAAGTCCATCAGACTGCACTTTCGCTGCTTTCTTTATTAGAGTGTAGTGGTGGGCATATTGATAGAATCTATTTTCAGGAAGAGGTTTGTACGGCTGAGTATGAGTTTAAAAAGCATGACAAGATTCTCGAATATCTTGAGGGTCGGGTAGAGCATTTTGTACCGCGATTCTGGAATGGAATAGATCCTAATGACATGGAGCGTGCTGCATCTTCTGAGGATTATCGTCTTTCTATAAGATACCAGTTTGGCTGGGAAAAATGTCAACAGCGTTATTTGCTTACCGTACATAATGATGTTGAGGTGACAACTGATATCGTGGCTAATCTTTATAATGCGCTGGATGGTAATACCGGGATAGGCGAGATCGGCCAATGTTGGTGGTGTCCTGCGGGGCAGAATGGTCTTTGCGATTCTGAGCACTATACAGAGTTTAAACCTTCCTATCAGTACCTGATGAAGATTTATAATAAGGGCATGGATTATAGCCAGCGCCGAGCCTACAACCTTGGACTTTCTGAACAGTTTAAAGAGAACGCGTGGCCTTTGCCGGAATGTCGTTTGAATGAGTGGTGTGCTTTGATTGATATGGATAAGGCGCGCAAGGATACCGTGCCAATGGGTAAGGCTGTGCCGTTTGGTGCTCGCATGCCTTCCGGTGCATTGATCGGCGAGAACTGGGACCGTCCGGTGTGTCTTGACATTGCGGTGCAGTGGTTTCGCGATATGCTTCACATGGGTCACACCTTTAAGCATTACGATGTTAACAAGGATATGATTCACGATAAGCTGGGCAGTGTGAAGCTTGATTCTGCCGAGGCTTATGTAGTTGCTGAGCAGAAAGCGTTATTGCGTTTGAAAGACCGTTTCCCCGAATATTGTGATTTTGCTGGATTGGGCTAGGTCGTTCGCGTATGCCATTTTAATATATTTTTCGCTTTTTCAGCATTTTATCCTTGCATTTACTTACATTCTGATTACTCATTTTAATTATGCAAACAGAATTAAAGATTCCTATTCTTCCCCGCAGGATTGTTTCGCAGCAATTCAGTGATGCTGATATTGAACGTCTTGCCCAAGGGTTGGCTGATCCCGGGAACCGCATGACAGAGATCATAGGTGCATTGATTAACGTACACAAAAACGATGTCTGCGATGCCCGTGAAATCCGGGTAAAATTTAAGGATATGGAGATTGAACTGGCTCCGGTGAACGGGAGTATTAATCTCCTCTGTTCGCGCGTGCCAAGGGATTGCCTGTATGATGGACGGAATGTCATTTGGCAGTCTGTGGAACATATTTCTGCCGTAATCCGTGATATACTTTTCGCACCCAGATACACTTGTGCAGGAGATGATTGCCGCTCCACAAACATTAAGAAGTTTGTGGAACATTCAGGGCTTATGTATCGTGGTGAGCGTGGTTTGGTCATGTTTACATGGGGAGGGCATCAGGTTCCGCTTGATGAATATAATTTTGCCAAGGAACTCGGTTACTGGACTGCTCTTTTCATGCCTGACATGGAAAACATCACCGGTTGTGGTGTGGGGGTTATGAAGGCACCGTTCAAGGGGGCTCAGGTTGCTTATGGTAAGCAGAATTCCTTCGAGCGCTTTGGACATCGTGATTTTATCGGTTTTTCCGAGAAGAAGATTCTGGCGGCGGAAGCACCAAATGAACTGGTTACGCAGTTGCTCACTTTTCCGACCATTGAAGAGCGCATGGAAGCATTTATTCGCGCTTCGCATCGCGGTAAGGTTCATCCCGGTGGTGCCGGAACCGTAGAAGAGATTTTGACCATGCTCGCACTTCTTTCCATGCCGGATAACAAAGGCATTCCTTATGAGTTTGACCTTGTAGAGCAGGGCGGGGGAGTTTATTTCAAAGAATTGGTTGAGTATCTGAATACCTGTTTCGGTGATTCCTTGGACGGTTTGTATAATGTGCATGTGGGCACTGCCCGTTCTTACGCCAACTACGTGGCTTACCAGACCCGGCATTTGAATACACGGTACCTCTGGAATGATGATCTTGTTTTTGAGTCCCGCATTCAGGAGCCTTTTGAGGTAACATTCGATTCAATGGAAGGACTGGACCTTTCCCGTGATCAGGAGCCTTTTTCTTTGCTCATTAACCTGCGCCGCTTTTTCTCCGGTGTAGTCCATCTGACAGTTAAGGACCCGGACATGCTTGATTCATGGGGGGATGATAGACCTCTTATCAAAGGCGATAAGAATATTCTGGCTGCAACAGACCAATTGGTCCGCAAGCTTGCCAAGCAGGGCAGGATTCATCCCAGTAAGAGTAATAAGCCAGCCTATCGTATCGAATAATCAGGATAAGTTGATTGTAAAAGATAAAGCCGATTTGTTTGTAAGCAGATCGGTTTTTTTATATGGTTAGTGTTTTTAGTGTGGTATGGCGTATTATTTTATAGAAGCGCGAATCATTCGCAGTTGTTCGTAAGAATAGTTTCCGCAGAGTCCGTTGAATACCGGGCTGAGCTGCATGAGTCCTTCATCTTTATAAAAAGCAATAGTATCTTGAAGGCATTCCAGTTCCGATTCGCCGAAATCAAGAATGTCACTTACATCGACCGTTCCGGCTCCGATGCAGGAAGTAAGGTGCGCATAAATTGTTGCAGGTTTGATGTTGCGCTGCTTGGCAACTTTATCAATGTCCATAAGTTCTTCGAAAAGTTCTAAAGTCTCAAGTGCTGAGGCAGAAACGGTAGGGCCTTCCTGCTTCGGTTTAGCTGACGGAGCTTCTTTAATTTTATCTTCCGGTATGGGGAAGAGGTCGTCCGGCCTGCCGTGCTTTTCCTGATGTTCCATGAGGACTTCAACAATAGCTGCGCCGTACCGGAAAATCTTTTGATCACCAAGACCGCTTATGGCGTATAGTTCGCCTGTGGTTTGCGGACGGTAGCATCCCAATTCCAGCAGGGTTTTGTCCGCGAAAATTACGTAGGCTGGTACGTGTTGTTCCTGTGCGAGGGTATTGCGAAGTGCGCGAAGTGATTCCAGTAGCCCCTGTGCTTCCGGGGTGGAAAGCGAAGGGCTGTTTGCATCGCCGATGACCAGTTTTTTACGTGCCTTGCGGGTTTTGTTTTTTGCCAGAACCGGGTCTTTGCGCAGGGCTACATTGCGCTCTTTGCGTAATACCTCCCAGCTTTTTGTGTTTAGTTTCAGCGATCCATAGCCTTCCATGTCCACATCAACCAGTCCTTGCGAAACAAGCTGTCGATGGATGGAGAGCCATTCATCTGCATTGTATTCTTTGCCGATGCCGTAGGTACTCAGGCTTGAATGTCCCTGCGTTGCAATCCGTTTATTTTCTTTACCTAGCAGGATGTCGATCAGGTAATTTGCACCGAAAAGCTGCTCGGTCCGGTAAATATTGGAGAGTGCCTTTTGAGCTGGAATTGTTCCGTCAAAAGTGGATGGCGGGTTAATACAGGTAAAACAGTTTCCACATGGTTCTTCCAACTCTTCCCCAAAATAGGAGAGCAGGGATTGGCGCAGGCATCCCGGTGATTCGCAATAAGCGAGCAATGCATTGAGCTTTCTTAGTTCAAGTGCCTTGCGCTCGTCCGGGGCATTACCGGACATAATCATCCGTTTCAGGAAACCGATATCCTGAATTCCCACGGACATCCATGCTTCAGCAGGTAATCCGTCACGTCCTGCACGTCCTGTCTCCTGATAGTAGGCCTCGATGGTTTTTGGCAGGTCCAGATGGGCCACGTAGCGCACATCCGGCTTATCAATCCCCATACCGAATGCAATGGTCGCCACCATGACGATGCCGTCTTCAGACATGAATCGGGCCTGATTGGCTTCACGGGTTTGAGCGTCCAGCCCGGCATGGTAGGGCAAAGCGTTGATGCCCTGCTTGCAGAGCCATGCTGCTGTGGATTCGACCTTTTTACGGCTCATGCGGTAGACAATTCCGCATTCAGCAAAGTGGTCATTCTTGATGAAATTGAGCAGTTGCCGCTTTTCCTGATCCTTGGGAACTACGGTGTAGCGGATGTTAGGGCGATCAAATCCGGTGGCGAAAATATCGTCGTTGCTGAACGAGAGGCGGTAAAGGATTTCCTTGCGTGTGGGGCCGTCTGCTGTGGCGGTCAGGGCCAAGCGCGGTGCACTGGGAAACATTTCCGCGAATACGGAGAGGCGCAGATAATCAGGGCGAAAGTCGTGGCCCCACTGTGCAACGCAATGCGCTTCATCAATGGCGATGAGGCTGACTTTAATCCCGGAAAGCATGTCCATGAATCCGGGTTGTGCTAAGCGTTCAGGGGCAACGTAGAGCAGGTCCATGTTGCTTGCGTGCAGTTCATGGATGATGTGGTTGGCTTCGGATGGTTGTACCGAGGAATTTAAACAGGCTGCACGCACTCCCATTTGCCGCAGGGCCGCGACCTGATCGCGCATCAGGGCGATGAGCGGGGAGATGACAATGCCCACACCCGGACGCAGGATGGCCGGAATCTGGTAACAGGCGGATTTACCGCCACCTGTGGGCATGAAAACAACGGCATTGCCGCCGCTCATAATGCGGTTGATGACATCCTCCTGCAACCCACGGAATGATTCATAACCGTAGGTTTGGCGCAGGACATCTAAAGGAGTGCGCGGATCTGTCATGAATTATTACAATGCCCAGGCTTTGCCGTCTTCGCCGCAGGTAAGTACCTTTGCGCCAGTGGCGGTTACAGCGATGGTATGTTCGAAATGCGCAGAGGGCTTGCCATCTTTAGTAATGATGGTCCAGTGATCTTTCAGGGTTTCAGTCGTCTTAACACCTGCGTTGATCATGGGTTCAACTGCAATAACGAGTCCCTGCTTGAGTTTGAAATCTTTGACCAGTCTGCTGTGATAGTTGGGGACCTGCGGAGCTTCCCAGAGACCTTCGCCGATACCGTGACCTACGAGTGATTCAACAACGGAAAATCCGGCATTGCGGGCATATTTGGACATTTCTTTTGCGATTTTGCTCCACTTCACACCGGGCTTGATGCGCTTGATGGCAATACGCAGGCATTCTTCGGTTACGTCGAGCAGTTGCTGTTTTTCTTCATCAATTTCGCCGATGGCGTGGGTAACAGCGCAGTCAGAGCACCAACCATTCAGCTTAACGCCGATGTCGATGGACAGGATATCGCCGTTTTCCAGCTTACGCGCAGAGGGGATGCCGTGAACGATTGCTTCGTTGATGGACATGCAGCAGCCGGCGGGAAAGGGAACTTTGCCCGGTACACCTTTAAACAGCGGTGTTGCGCCATTGGAGGTAATGAATTTTTCAACTTCGGCGTTGATCACTTCGGTAGATGTGTCGGCTTCGCACATTTCTTTGGCTACCATGTGGGCTTTGTAGAGCAGGATACCCGCTTCACGCATGAGGTCGATTTGTTTTTTATTCTTTATAATCATTTGGATAACTCCAGAAAATTTGTTTGTGACCGGGACAGGCTACTCTTTAATATATGGAAGTCAACAGGAGATGGAAGCCTTCTTTGGAAGAAGCACTTACTTTGGTGAAAAAACAAACTTAATTTAAAATGTCTTTACTAAACTTCCCGTTTCCGTATTCTATAAACAGAATAAGAAAATCTCTACTTTGCAGGACCTGATTCAAGTTGCTGCGGTGAAGTTATGGAATACAAATATTCTGGCGAAGTTATATCTGTGCGGGGAAGTGTTGTTGATGTCAGCTTTCCTGAAGAAATCCCTCCTTTGCTTGCGGTTATGCATTCCGATGGTGAAAGAGCAGTGACCCTTGAGGTTGCTGATCATCTGGATATGAATTCCGTACGTGCTATTGCCATGACCCCCACCGGAGGGCTGGCCCGTGGTGATGTTGTCCATTGTAACGGCGAAACTTTGCAGACTCCAGTCGGTGAGGATTTGCTTGGACGGGTTCTAAATGTCTTCGGTAATCCTGTGGACGGAAAAGATTTGCCCGAAGATGTTGAGTTCCGGTCCATTCATAATCAGCCGATTGAACTTTCTCAGCGCGTTGTTTCAGAAGAAATATTTACCACTGGAATTAAGGTCATTGACCTGCTTATGCCCCTTGAAAAAGGCGGCAAAGCCGGACTTTTCGGCGGTGCCGGAGTGGGCAAGACCGTTCTTATCACCGAGCTGATCAACAATATGGTCGGCGCGCATAGCGGGATCAGTATCTTTTGCGGTATCGGCGAACGTTGCCGTGAGGGCGAGGAGCTTTATCGCGAGATGGGCGATGCCGGGGTGCTTGATAACACGGTCATGGTTTTCGGGCAGATGAACGAGCCTCCCGGAGCGCGTTTTCGTACCGGACACACGGCCCTGACCATTGCCGAGCATTTTCGCGATGATCAAGGCAAAGATGTACTTCTGCTTATCGACAATATCTTCCGTTTTATTCAAGCCGGGATGGAGCTTTCGGGTTTGTTAGGGCGTTTGCCTTCGCGAATGGGCTATCAGCCGACTCTTGGGTCTGATCTGGCTGAATTGCAGGAGCGTATTTCTTCCAGCAGCTCCGGGGCCATTACTTCAATTCAGGCTGTCTACGTACCTGCCGATGACCTTACTGATCCGGCGGCGACCCACACATTCTCACATCTTTCTTCTTCCATAGTTCTTTCCCGCAAACGTGCCGGGGAAGGGTTTTACCCTGCTGTGGACCCACTGGAATCCCGATCCATGATGCTTTCCCCGGCTATTGTAGGTCAGCGTCACTATGACGTAGCCCGCGAAGTCCGCCGCACACTTGCCCAGTATGAAGACCTCAAAGACATCATTGCCATGCTCGGTCTTGAGGAACTTTCCCGCGAGGATCGCAAAATTGTATCGCGAGCACGCAGACTGGAACGGTTCATGACCCAGCCATTCAACACCACCAAGCATTTTACTGGCATGGACGGGCGCATTGTTTCCCTTGAAGACACGGTTCTTGGCTGTGAGCAGATTTTGAATGACGAATTTCCTGATGCTTCTGAGCGGGATTTTTACATGATCGGTTCAATTGAGGAGGTCGGCAAATGAGGTTGAAGATTTTGCTTCCCGCAGGGCTCTTTTTAGATCGTCTTGTAGATAAAATTCTGGCTGAAAGTACGCGGGGCGGTTTTTGCCTGCTGCCTAAGCATATCGACACCGCTACGGCCCTTGCTCCCGGTATATTTACTTATGAGGCGGATGGTGAAGCACATCATCTGGCGGTGAATGGCGGAGTACTGGTCAAGAAGGGCGGTGCGGTGCGTGTTTCATCCCGTGCAGCGGTTGCCGGAGAGCTCGGTGAGCTTGAGGCGGAAGTTCTGCGCATGCAGGATGAAGCCGCCGAGGCTGAAAAGTCTGCGCGTAGTGCCGTAGCCAAGCTTGAGGCTGGATTTGTGCGCACTCTCATTGAAGTGGAGACCACATGAGTGACTATAAACCAGGCGAATTTGGTCAGACTGTAGGGACCAAAGAGCAGCGCAAAATCCGGGCGGAACAGAAGGGAACCGTCGGTGCATGGTCGGCGTTCGGTGCTATGGGTGCTGTTGGCTGGCTGGTGGCCGTACCGATTGTTTTGGGCAGTCTGTTCGGAGTCTGGCTGGATCACCGCTGGCCTGCCAAGATCAATTGGACCATGACCATGCTTGGTGCAGGGTTGGCTGTTGGTTGCCTGTTCGCCGGGATATGGATGAATCGAGAGAAGAATAAGATCATCAAGGAACGGGAAGAGTGGGAACAGCAGGATATAAAACCGAAGGATCAAGAGCTTAAGGATAGAAACGATGTTGATTAGTAATTTGATGATAACAATTGCCGCCTTCGGTATCGGCTTGCTGCTTTCGGGTATCCATTTCGGTGGGCTGTGGCTGACTGTGCGTATGTTGCCCAGTACACAGAGGCCCCGACTCTTTTTCTGGTCCAGCTATTTGGGGCGTTACGGCATCACCCTCTGGGGGTTTGTACAGGTCATGGGTTACGGACCGTTGCCTTTTGTGTCTGCTTTTCTGGGATTCTACCTATTAAGGACCTACGCGCTGGCAAATCATTGCGGCATGGGCATGCTGGAGATTGTTAAAATGAAGGGGATTGAATGGAAATAAGCCCGGACCATATCATTTATTTCAGCTCCGGTTGCTTTAAGCTGAATGCCACCATCGTTTATACATGGCTGGTTATGGTCCTGCTTGTGGGATTTTCATGGTTTGTTACCCGTAAGGTCACTTCTTCATCCGTAATCACAGATCAGCAGAATTTATTGGAAGTGCTGGTCGGCGGTTTGCTTTCTCAGATTAAAGATGCCACCAACCAGCAGCCTGAGAAGTTTCTGCCATTACTCGGAACTCTGTTCATCTTTATTCTTGTTTCTAATCTACTTTCCGCAGTGCCGGGGTTCAAGCCGCCAACTGGCTCGCTTTCCACTACCACGGCTTTTAGCCTAATCGTATTTTTCGCCGTTCCTTATTATGGAATAAAGGAAAACGGTTTATTCAATTATCTAAAAAGTTACGTGCAGCCTTCGCCGTTTATGCTGCCGTTCAACATAATCGGCGAGGTCAGCAGAACTTTTGCGTTAGCGGTGCGTCTGTTTGGAAATATTCTTAGCGGAACTATGATGGGTGCGATTTTGTTGGTAATTATGCCGCTGTTCGTGCCTGTAATAATGCAGATGCTGGGGCTGCTCATCGGAGTGGTGCAGGCTTATATTTTTACAGTGCTTGCGGCGGTATTCATTGCCGCAGGGCTTGAGGTGCATGGATAATTAGCAGGAGGTAAATATGGAAACTCTTGGTTGGATTGCTTTTGCGTCGATTATTGCGGCAGGACTTTGCATGGGCATCGGGGCCATCGGTCCGGCGATTGGTGAAGGTATGGCTCTTTCTCGGGCATTAAGTTCCATTGCTCAACAGCCGGACGAGACCAATACGATTGTTAAGTTCCTGTTTGTGGGTATGGCAATGGTTGAATCTACTGCGATCTATTGCTTTGTGCTGGCTATGATTCTGCTTTTTGCCAATCCGTTCTGGTCCTATTTCCTTGAAAAGGCCGGAGGCTGATCATGCTGTTGGATTGGTTCACGATCTTTGCGCAGATTGTGAATTCCTTTGTGCTCATCGCATTGCTCAGGATATTCCTTTATCGACCTATTGTGGGAGCCATGCAGGAACGTAAAGAGCACATTGCGCAGGAAAGTAGTGCGCTTCACAAGGCCAGAGCAGAGGCTGATAGCATTAATATGGAATTGCGCCGTAAACGTGAGGACCTTGATAATCGCGAATCAGAGGTCATGGCGAAAATCCATGCCGAGGCGGATCGGTGGCGCAATCAGGCCATGGATTCCGCGCGCGGTGAGATCGAAACTATGCGCCGGGAATGGTTGGCAGCGCTTGAGCGGGAAAAGGAAAGTGTCGCGCTGAACTTGCGCAAGAAACTTGTTCATGAAGTATCTGCCACGGCTGCGCGCATCGTGCAGGACCTTTCAGGCAGTGACTTTGAACAGCTGATCTTAAGTGGTTTCATGCAACGAATTGATGCTGAGGCCCGTGGCGTGGATTGTGGTAATTCTGAAATTCTTATTCGTACCGGATTCGAGCATACTGACTTGCAGGAACAAAGCCTCAAGCAATTGCTTGAAGAGTTGTTCCCGGTCCAGAATGAACGAATATTCTCAACAGATTCCAGACTGGGCCTCGGCATTGAATTGATCGCCGGGGATCGCAAGTGGGAGTGGAATATAAGCTCTTACGTAATTGAGCTTGAAAGCAAAATCCTAACGGAAATCAACAGCTGAACTTGCCGCACTATTTTTTAAACGAAGCGGCGAAGCCAAATTAAAAGTTTCCCCTTCCCCAGCCGCCGGAGGCAAAATGTCTTTTCTTGAAAAGAACATTAATCAAGCTTTGAACGCCCATGAAAAGGGCCGTGAGAACATGGAATACAGTCCTGACTCCCGCGAGGTGGGGAGGGTAAAATCCGTGGCCCGTGGAGTTGCGCAGGTGCAGGGCCTGACATCGGTGCGTTCGGAAGAGCTGATCACACTGGGCAACGATGTTCCGGGCATGGCTCTTGATCTGTTGCCGGATTCTATTGGAGTGGCCCTGCTGGGCACAAACACGGGTCTTAAGGCCGGGGATGAAGCAGTTCCATCCGGCACGGTGCTGAGTGTTCCCGTGGGCGATGCACTGATCGGACGTATTGTGGACCCATTGGGTAATCCGCTTGACGGCGGTCCGGCCCCGGAAACATTCGAGACAAGGGTGGTGGAATCGGAAGCCCCGCCTATCCTGATGCGTTCCCCGGTTGATACGCCCATGGCGAGCGGCATTAAGGTAATTGATACACTGATTCCTATTGGTAGGGGCCAGCGTGAGTTGATACTTGGTGACCGCCAGACCGGGAAGACCGCTATCGCCCTCGATATCATTTTGAATCAGAAAAAGGGTGATGTGGTTTGCGTTTATTGCGCTATCGGGCAGCGCAGTACTTCCGTGGCGCGGGTGATCGATACTCTGCGCAGTCATGGGGCCATGGATTACAGCTTCGTGGTTGTGGTCGAGGGAGATGCGCCTTCGGGTATGCAGTATATCGCACCCTATGCGGCAACGAGCATGGCTGAATATTTTATGGAGCAGGGCAAGGACGTGCTCATTATTTATGATGACCTGACCCGCCATGCGCAGGCTTATCGCCAGCTGAGTTTGCTTGTGCGCCGTCCTCCGGGACGCGAAGCATTTCCGGGTGATATTTTTTATATACATTCAAGATTGCTGGAACGTTCCACTTGCCTTAGCTCGGAACATGGCGGCGGTACGCTCACCGCGCTACCCATCGTGGAAACCGAGGCCCAGAACATTTCGGCCTACATTCCCACTAACCTTATTTCCATCACAGACGGGCAGATTTACCTTTCCCCGGTGCTCTTCCAGAAAGGGATGCTCCCGGCAATTGATGTGGGCAAGTCGGTTTCCCGTGTGGGTGGACGCGCACAACCCAAGGCCTACCGTAAGGTTTCCGGTGATCTGCGGTTGACTTATTCCCAGTTTCAGGAGCTGGAAGCATTTGCAAGATTCGGAACACGGCTGGATCAGGATACCCGCAATCGTATTGAACATGGGATGCGGGTGCGTGAACTGCTTAAGCAAAATCGCTTTTCTCCGCTCAGTGCCGAGCAACAGGTCGTTATACTCTGGACTGTATCGCTGGGACTGCTTGATGATGTCCCGCTGGAGCGCATCGGAGAAGTGCAGGAATATCTGCTGACCCGTATGGAAGAGAGTTTTGAGCCAATGGGCCGTTTGGCGCAGGCCAAGCCCAAGGATGAGATCTGGGCTGAGCTTGAGAAGGCTGTTAATCAGCACATGCAGAAGTGGAAGGATGCCAATGCAGCAGCTTGAGGCGGTCCGTAAAAAGATTGCGACCACGGGCGACCTGCTTTCGGTGGTCAAAACCATGAAGGCCCTT
The DNA here is from genome assembly GCA_002340305.1 of Desulfovibrio sp. UBA2564. Taxonomy (GTDB): domain Bacteria; phylum Desulfobacterota; class Desulfovibrionia; order Desulfovibrionales; family Desulfovibrionaceae; genus Maridesulfovibrio. The sequence continues at coordinate 369 of DDLU01000278.1, read as the reverse complement.
GCTGCGGTTAATATTCGTCATTTTGAAAATGCAGCCAAAGGTGTCGGCGAGTATGCCGAGGTCATCGAACAAGGCTGGACTGTGTTCTTCCGCAATGCCGGAATTTTGCCTCATGGGCCGCGTGATGGAATAGCCGTAGTGCTGGCAGTCGGTTCCGATCAAGGCATGTGCGGACAGTTTAATGAGTTGTCACGGGCTGAGACCGTGGCGGCTGTGAATGAGTTAGAGGACGCAGGGCAAAAGGTAATCTGCTGGACCTGTGGGGAACGAGTGCGCGGTGCGCTGGAAGATTCCGGTGTCGAGGTGGATTTGAATTTTCGGGTTCCGGGCAGTCTGCGCGGGGTGGACACCGTTGTTGATGACATCGAG
>DDLU01000008.1 GCA_002340305.1 Desulfovibrio sp. UBA2564 | reverse complement strand
GTGGACTAAAACTTACGTTGTCTGCGAGACCCCTTCCGCAGTCTTTCCCGCCATTGTAGGCCAGCCCGTGGAACTTGTACCGGCACAAGATGTTTCCCTGCTCAAGAAAGGAGATGTGCTTGAAATGCAGGTCTATATGGATGGTAAGCCTTACGCCGGAGATGGCTACTGGGATGCAACATACATGGGCTTTTCAACTCAGGCAGAGGACATGTACATCCAGAAGCAGGAAATCAAAGACGGAAAAATCAAGTTACCCATCGATGTGACCGGACGATGGTTTGTGCGCTTCTACACCAAGAAGGCACCCAAGGTTCCAAGTCCTGATTTCAAGCGTGAGAAAAAGACCGCAACTCTGGTTTTTGAAGTTCCGAATGAACGTAAAAGACCTAAAATTGATAGTCACTAAGACAATTTAAAAAGGGACCTCGCGGTCCTTTTTTATATCTATTTTTTAGCTGGTGCCTGATTTCTCCGGGGAACATCAAAGTCCTTTTTCAGATAAGGCTTGCCCGGAGGCGTGTTCCCCAGTTCCTCGCGTTCCATATCAAGCTCACGCTTCTTGGTGTAGAGGAAGCGGACCAGATCATACTCAAATGGAGAACCTGTCTGGTAATAGCGGAAGGGGATATTGGCACGCAGGTCCAGTCCTCGGACAGTAGATTCACCGATACCGATGGCAGTACGTCCTTTTTCCACTCCGGCCAGGTCATAAACAAAGTTCATTTGATAATAGAGCAAGGCGAAGTCCCCCAGCGAACCGCCGGCATCTCGTACGTTTGATGGACCTACAATTGGAATGACCAGATACGGTCCCGGAGGCACGCCCCAAACTCCTAATGTGTCGGCAAAACCTGTCTCAAGTTTTTTTAAATCCCACAAGCTGGCGACATCGAATAATCCAAACACTCCTACGGATGTGTTAATTATGAAGCGGGAGAATGCCCGGGCTGTCTTATGCCCGTTGAATTGCAGGATACTGTTAGCGAATGATTTTAATTCGTTAAGGTTGTTGACCGCATTGGTTACGCCTTTACGCACCGGGGAAGGGATAACTGAGGTGTAAACGTCTACAGAGGGGATATAAATTACCCTGTCAAACTGGGCGTTGAAGGAATATATATTCCGGTTCATGGCATCCCATGGGTCGTAAACTTCCAGAAAATCCAGATTTGCATCCTTGCTCTTCTTGCGGCCCGCTATAGGGGCATGTGATACCGGAGCTATGAAGCCCTGCGGCTTGAGAGTCAGTTCGGGATTATTCTTACTAATGGTGGCACAACCTTGCAGCAGTAGGCAGAGCAGGAAGAAGTTGAGTAGTCTTTTCATCATTTGATCAACTCCTGCGCTTTACGGGCAAACGGCTCGAACATGATGTTTCCGCAATGCCCGCCACGGGGGAAGAGAAAGGCGCGGTTCCCGAAGGTCTTGCGCAGGAAGTCCACATCCGCATTATTCAAAATGATATCGTCCTCATTGCCGAGTACGAAAATTTTTTCGGAATTGCTCAGGTAGTCGCTGATGCTGGCAAGGTCGCAATTTCTGGCCAGTTCACCTTTGGTCGTTCCGGGATTCAGGAATTGCAGGTAGGGCAGCAGATATTCATCCACATAGTCTTCAAAGGTGATTGCGGCTGACACGCGGGTGTAAGGCATCAGGTTGTCCCCGGTGGAAAGCTGCCTGTTCACCGGAACGATATATCCGGCATTAAGACAGACATCGGAGCTGAAGATCATGCTCGATGAAGACATCCTGAATGCTGCGGCAATAATGGCCTTCATGTCCATGTCCGAAAAATTGATATGCTGTGAAAGGGCGTAAAGGAAGTTGTCATCAAGATCGACAACTTCGGAATGGACATAAATTTCCGAGAAAGCTTCGATGAGATCATCAATGACTTCACGCGGACTCTTGTTGCCGAGGTTTTCCGGGCTGAGCCATGAGTCAAAGCGCAAGGCCGAGGTGTAAAGGCTTACGGGAGGGTTGAGCATCAGCACGCGCCGGAAATGGAAATCCTTACGTTCCTCATCTAATTTGGCAAGGAATGCCGAATGCATAGCACCGAGGCTATATCCGGTGATGCTGAAATTTTTGATTTCGTGGTCATTTTCAAGGTCAGCCTTGATCCATTTCATTGCCCGGTAAAGGTCGTCCACATCATGGGGCACATATCCGGGTGCTCCGTATTTGGAAAAGCTGACCACAAAATTCATATGTGTAGGCGATGAAAGGGCGACTACATGAAATCCGGCTTCGTAAAAAAGCTGGGTCAGAAACCGCATTTTGCTGGAATCGTGCTCTGCTCCTGTTCCGGCAATGATGAAAAGCAGGGGTGCTTCATTTTGCTGCATAGCGGTAGTGTAGTAGAATTCTTTATTGTACCAGAAAATGTCCGGTATCCGGCGTTTTTCAATAACTATTTTGCATTCATCGGGTTTGACCGGTTCTTTTATTTTATACATTAATTCAAGCGGGGTGCCGAAAATAGTAGCTTTGTAGGGGTCCTCAATAGGGAATTGTGAGATTTTCGCAATTACTGGTTTCGTCACACAGAGCAGCAAAAACAGAAGTGTCGAAAATAAAAATAAGATATGTTTTTCCGGACCGATAAGTGCTTTTTTCATGCTTAGTTTGTAGCAATAGTTATTGCCATTGTAAATTCGTGTTTGACAAAAAACAGTTTAGCAGCTAAACACTTTAGGTGTGAAAGATATAGAAGAAATAATTCCTCATATGCGCGAGTTTGGTCGGGTATTGGTGAAGTACAACATGGTCGAACGTAAAATTTTTGACTTCGGTGTTGGTGAAAAACTGTATCCATCTGAAATTCATACACTCTCCGCTGTCGATCAACTTGGTGCATGCGGAGTTACCGAGCTGGCCCGTGAGTCCGGTGTTACCAAGGGTGCAACTTCGCAGCTGGTAACAAAGCTGGTTAAAAAAGGTCTACTTGTTAAGGAGTCTGATCCTGAGAACGGATCAAAGGTTGTGTTGCGGCTCACTGAACTTGGCAAAGAAGCCAGTGACAACCATTATAAATTCCATCTGGACCATGACCGGGAGTTTATTGATTACCTGCGGTCTATGTCTGAAGAGGAGCTTGAAATGTTTGACGGTATCTGTAGCAAAATGAATGATTGGATGGACGGCTACTTGAAATAATTTTTAACCCTAGTGTTTAGTTGCTAAACACCTCGGAGGAATTATGAATTACCCAAAACCGGAACAGGATTTCACCCCTGTACACAACATGATTATCCGCAGCGTTTCCGCGCAAGTCATAATGGAAGCGGTTAATTCTAAAATTTTTGATACCCTTGAATTAAAACCGGCTACACTACGGGATTTGGCAGACCATTTTGAATTCGATGAGCTTAAACTTCGCGCAGTTCTTGATCTTTTGGAGTCATGGGAACTCGTTAAAAATGAAGACGGTTATTATTCAAATACCTATGTTGCGACGGAGTATCTGGTCAGTTCATCGCCGTTGTACCAAGGTTTGGGCATGGGTTTAACCATGGGCTTTTGCGCTGAGGTTGTGAGGGATATGAGTGAGTTGCTGCGGGGCCGCAAAAGCAAGCGTGATGAAAGCGACAACAATTGGGCGGCAGCAGATGTCATGGAAGGGACCGCTCAGGAAGCATTGGGCGGCGGTTTGCATAACGCTGTTAGTGCTGTGGCAGCACTCCCCGGATTTGATGAGTTCAAGTTGATGGGCGACCTCGGTGGAAATCATGGTAATTATACGATGTCCATTCTGGACCGTAATTCACAGCTGCAAGGTATAATTCTCGACTTACCCGCAGTTGTGCCGCTTTCAGAAGAGCGTTGCAGGGAGAATGGTTATGCTGACCGTGTTCGCGGCATTGCCGTAAATATGTTGAAAGAAGATTTGCCGGAACTCGATTTCGACCTCCTTTTTGCCTCGCATATTCTCTATTCCTGCCGGGGTGAATTGAAACCTGTCGTTGAAAAAATCGCTAAGTCGATCAAGCCCGGTGGCTGGTTTTGTGCCAACCATTACACTAAATCACAGAGTCCATTGTCTGATCAGACTATTGCTTCCTTTGAAGTAATTACTACTTTTGCCGGATATTTTTCCCATTTCATCGATCCTGACGTTCTTGAAAATGTTCTTACCGAGTGCGGATTTGGAAACTTCAGCAGAACCTGGAGCGATGCGAACAAAGGAATCATGCTTGTTTCAGCCCAGAAGCTTTGATAATAGAACAGCCCCGGACCTGATGCGGTCCGGGGCTGCTTAAGTGCTTTGAAATTTTATTTTAATCTTCCATATCGACCAGCATACGCGGCTCAGGAAGATATTCTACAATCCATTTGGTCCACTGCTCCGGTTTGAGAAGTTCCAGAATTTTCTGGGCAACCTCATGGCCTTCAAAAGGTTCCTTGTAGTCATCAAGAACGACCGCACCCTTGAAAATGGGGCAGAAATCACCTTTTTTGTACGGTTCGATTGTAAAATTGAACATGTCGATGAGAAAGCCGTCCAAGTCTCCTTTAGCCACCCAGTCAAAGATTATCTCATAACCCGGCTTGCTATGGCGGGAAAATCCGTAGACCTCAGCAACCTTCTCAATGCCTTTGTCTTCGTCACCCGTATGAAAGTTTTCGGCCGTAATTTCCACATGCGGCTCAAGGGTGATCATTTCCAAAGTGAGATCTTGAAATTGTTTCAGGGTAAGAACTTTATTCATGCGTTATAGTCTTAACTTTTATTTGTTCTTTTTAATGAAATTTGCTGCACCAAGCAGGTCATCGGCAATGTAGTCTGCCTTATCCACACATTTGGATTCCTCTTTGGCTCCTTTGCCTGTGCGAACCAAAATAGATTTGGCCTTGCAGAGAATACCCAGCTCAACATCGCAGAGCTTGTCACCGATGACGTAGCAATCTTCGGGATCCATGTCGAATTCAGCTATAGCCTGATCAAACATTCCCGGTGCCGGTTTGCGGCAATCACATTCCTGATCTGGCGCATGTGGACAGAAGTAGACGGCTTTGAACTCAACACCGTGTTCAGCCAAGAGTTCGCTCATACGCTCATTTACAGCATGCATATCTTTCTCAGCGTAGTAGCCACGGCCAATACCGGACTGGTTGGTGACAACGATAAGACCATAACCTGCGTCTTGCATAGCTTTAAGGCCCTCGGCAGCATTGAGGCATAGCTCAACTCCGTCCGGGTCATGCAAATAGTGTTTATCTTCAATGATTGTTCCGTCACGGTCCAGCAAAATATATTTCATACTTATTCTCATCAAAAAAAGGAGGGCTGCAAAACAGCCCTCCTTGATATATACTGATTAGTTGCGCTACCGGGAAAGCCTATTAAAAGGGGCTAAGTCACCGGAACCACTCTTATCCCATTTTTTTCTGGGCGAACTTGAACATCTTTTCTGCTTCAGCAAAGTTGGGGTTGATGGCAAGGGCTTTTTGCGCAGCCTTAGCCATTTTCTCCCATTTCTTCCAATCGTAGTAAAGGCGACCTGTGTTGAAGTAGAGGTATTCATCCTTATTATTGATTCTGAGAGCACGGAGATAATATTTCTCAGCAGCTTCAAAGTCTTTCATTTTGCGTAGTACAATTCCGATGCGGTTGTAGAGGAAGATCGCGTTAGGATCGTTCTTCAAAGCCTCTTCAAGATATTCAAGAGCTTCATTGTAATGACCGGACTTAATGAACTTATCAGCGACTTCTGCGCGAAGTTCAGTGTCGTCTTTGAATTCTCTAATCAGCGCATTAAAGAGTTTTTGCGCTTCGGAGACATTGTTCTCTTCAAGAAGTGCTTGACCTTTTTCCAGCTGTTCTCTTTTACGTTTTTCCATTGCAGCGAGAAGCTGCTGCGCGCCGTCGCTTACTTTTTTCTGTAATTCTTGCAGAATCTCGCGCAAGGTCTCAAGCAGAGCCTTTTCCTCACCGGGAGCGTAGTTGATGATCAGCGGATAGTCTTCCCTGAGTTTTTTGTCGCTGTTAAGAATGTGTACAGTACTGTCAATCAGCTCCTGAAACTCACTCTTTTCAGCTTTCATCAGACCGCCTTTGAGCATGATAACGACAGCATCATAAGCCGCCTGTACAGCAGGCATTGCTTTTTGCTGTTTGAGCAGGGAGGGGACGGTTGCCAGTTTCTTTCTGGCATTGGTCAGTTCACCGGACATAAGTGTCTCCGACGTGGTTAGCGCATTTTATTTACCGGTAGCTTCTTTCACCAGATTACGGAATCGGGCGAAGAAGTAGCAGCTGTCATGCGGACCGGGAGCTGCTTCCGGGTGAAACTGGATGGCGATGATAGGTTTGGTTTTGTGGGCAAAGCCTTCCAGAGTTTCGTCATTAAGGTTCTTGTGGGTAATCTTAAGATCGGAACAGTCGGAAATGTCAACGCAAAACCCGTGGTTTTGTGAAGAAATTTCAATTTTTTTGCTTTCCATGTCCATAACCGGATGGTTGCAACCGTGATGACCGAATTTGAGTTTGAATGCTTTTCCGCCAAGAGCCTGCCCCAGAATCTGGTGTCCGAGGCAGATGCCTGCAACGGGCAGATCTTCGCAGTATGCCTTGGCATTTCTCACAGCCTGATCAAGAACTGCAGGGTCTCCGGGACCGTTGGATAGGAAAATAGCGTCCGGCTCAAGTGCTCTGACCTGTTCTTCACTGTAGTGCGAGGGAACGGAAAGGACTTCAAAGCCCTGTTCATCCAGCAGACGCAGAATATTCCATTTTACACCGTAATCAATGAGTACAAGGCGTGGGCCTTTGCCACTCCATTTACAACCGGAGGAAACATCAACCGGAACGGGCTTGCCGCCCAGCCATGCATAGCAGGATTCAGCTGTTACGGTATCAGCAAGGTTCTGGCCTTCCATGGTCGGAAGCTGTTTAGCTTTTTCAGCCAGTTTCACAGGATCAAGTTCTTCGGTGGAAATAATGCCGCGCATGGCACCGTTGAGGCGTAGGTGGCGGGTCAAGGCGCGGGTGTCAATGCCTTCAATGCCCATAACACCTGCTTCTTTAAGGTATTCAGGCAGGGACATTATAGAACGCCAGTTTGAAGGATGCTTGCAGCATTCTTTGACGATAAAAGCGGCAACATGGACTTTTGCAGATTCGATGTCTTCTTTGGTGATTCCGTAATTGCCGATCAGCGGATAAGTCATGCAGACCATCTGTCCGGTGTAGGAGGGGTCGGTGAGGACTTCCTGATATCCGGTCATGCCGGTATTGAAGATGGCTTCCCCGCCGGACTCGCCGGGGCCGGTAAAGGAAGTTCCTTCAAAATAGGTGCCGTCTTCAAGTGCCAGTATGGCTTTCATATTTTCTCCCTCTCAAGAATCTTAATGGCTGTATCCAAGTCTTCCGGGCGGTCCACTCCGTGGCAGGAGTGCTCGGTGATGGTGACATGGATGGGTATTCCGTTTTCCAGCAGGCGGAGCTGTTCCAGCCGCT
>DDLU01000221.1 GCA_002340305.1 Desulfovibrio sp. UBA2564 | reverse complement strand
TAAGGGCGGTAAAGGTGATGACGTTTTTGCTGCCGATAATGAAGACACCCTTGTTGACGGTGGCGAAGGCACGGACAGTCTTGTAGTCAACGGCTCTTTTGACATGGCGAAGACCACCAGTGTGGAGAAGGTCTTCGGCGGTACAGCAGCGGACACTGTTGTCGGTAATGCCGAGGATAATATGATCTGGGGTAATGGCGGCAACGATACTATTTCCGGCGGTGCTGGCAAGGATCAGCTCTTTGGCGGCAGCGGTAATGACAACCTTGATGGCGGCGCTGGTGATGATGTGCTTGCCGGCGGCAGCGGCGCGGATGTGCTTAAAGGCGGCGCGGGTGTTGATGTTGCTGATTATTCTGCTTCTTCTGCAGCGGTTACTGTTAACCTTACAGCCGGAACAGGCACCGGCGGTGATGCCCAGGGCGATACCCTTAGCGAAATTGAAAGTGTGCAAGGGTCCGCTCATAACGACACCATCGCCGGTACTGTGAACGGTAACATCTTATACGGTGGCAACGGAAATGACAACCTGATTGGTTTGGGCGGCAATGATATTCTCAACGGCGGCGAAGGCAACGATGCTTTGTACGGCGGTTCCGGCACCGACCATCTCCTCGGCGGAGCCGGTGACGATATCTATGTCTTTCAGAAAGGCAACCAGAACGATGTGGTTTACGAGAACGCCAACGGCGGAACAGATACTGCCTACATCAAGGACTTCAAGAACGTAGGTATCTACAAGAGCGGCAATAACTTGCTTATTGCCGCTAATGGAAACAAGGATATCATGCAGTTCAAAGACTGGTATTCCTCCAAATCCGTGGAGAAATTCTACTTTGAAGCAGTTAACGCCATGTACTCTGCCGACCAGATGGCAAGTATGGCTGTGGATATCACTCCCGCGTCATAGTCTGATTTCTGCAAGGCCCGGGGATTTATTCTCCGGGCCTTATCTCATGCAGCAGCAACTTCTTGATATAATATTGCAGGCGATTACCAATGCAGCACGATACCTCGGCGGCGGCTCTTGACTCAGGTCTGGAGTGTCTTGTTTTTATTGCGCGTTTTCATAATATCCCGGTCTCCACGGAAGCTGTCCGCCATGAGCATCCTCCCCGTGGGGACTTCATGGACAGCATCGAAATTCTGCGGGCGGCAAAATCCATAAAACTGAAAGCAAAGGAAGCCCAAAAAGATTTTGAGGAGCTTTCCATACTGCCCACCCCGGCAATGTTCATGGGGAGCGACGGGGTCTGGAAAGTTCTGGGCCGGGTCAGTGACGGCACAGCCCTGATCAGGGACCCCCGCAAGGACAGTGCGGAGCTGGTCAAAGAGGAGGAGCTGGAGCAGGACTGGAGCGGACAGGTCATCATGCTCGCCCGCATGGGCATCCTGCCGGAAGGGCTGCGTAAATTTAATTTGAGCTGGTTCATCCCATCCATTATCAAATATAAGAAGCTGTTCGGGGAAGTCCTGCTGGCTTCATTCTTTTTGCAGATTTTTGCTCTGGTCACTCCGCTTTTTTTTCAGGTGGTGGTGGATAAGGTGCTGGTCAATAAAGGGCTGACCACCCTTGACGTACTTGCTGTGGGGCTTTTGATCGTATCGGTCTTTGAAGTAGTGCTCGGCGGGATGCGCACGTGGCTCTTTTCCCATACCGCCTATCGGGTGGATGTCATGCTTGGGGCGCGTCTTTTCAACCATATGGTCAAGCTGCCCATCGCCTATTTCAATTCCCGGCGGGTGGGGGATTCCGTGGCCCGTGTCCGTGAGCTTGAAAATTTGCGGAGTTTTTTGACCGGATCGACCCTGACCCTGATAATCGATATTTGTTTTACTGTGGTCTTTTTTGTGGCCATGCTTTGCTACTCTCCATTGCTTACCGGAGTGGTGGCTGCAATTATCCCTTTGTATGTGATCCTTTCCTTTTGCATCACCCCGATCCTGCGCAAATTCCTTGAAGATAAATTTCAGCGCGGCGCAGAGAATCAGGCCTTTCTGGTGGAGACAATTTCTGACATTCACACTGTGAAAGCCATGGCCGTGGAACCGCAGTTCCAGCGTCGCTGGGAAGATACCATCGCCAACTATGTGCGTTCGGCATTCCGGGCCGATAATCTGGGTAACTTTGCCGTTCAAACAACCCAGTTTATTAATAAATTAACAACGGTTCTGGTTATCTGGTTCGGGGCGAGGGCTGTTATTGCCGGGGATATGAGCATCGGTCAGCTTGTGGCTTTTAATATGTTTGCCCAGCGGGTCAGCGGACCTATCCTGCGTTTGGCTAAGGTCTGGCAGGATCTCCAACAGGCCGGGGTTTCCCTTGAGCGGTTGGGAGATATTCTTAACAATCCCACGGAAGCAGTAAACAATGCCGCAACCAATCCGGGAACAATCAAAGGGCAGATTAAATTTGAAAATGTCAGCTTCAGGTATCGTCCGGACGGTCCTTACATTCTGGATAACATCAATCTGACTGTGAATCCGGGGGAATCCATCGGCATTGTGGGGCGTTCCGGTTCCGGGAAAAGTACCCTGACCAGTTTGTTACAGAGGTTCTATCCTCCTGAAAACGGGCGGCTACTGGTGGACGGCATAGACCTCAACCTTGTGGAAGTCTCATGGCTGCGTAGACAGATCGGGGTGGTCTTGCAGGAAAGCAAGCTTTTCAATCGTGATGTCCGTGAGAACATAGCCCTTTCCGATCCGGGTGTGGATATGAACCGGGTTATGCATGCTGCGGCTCTTGCGGGTGCGCATGATTTTATCCTTGAGTTGCCCGAAGGGTATTCAACCATGGTCGGGGAACAGGGCTCAACCCTTTCCGGCGGGCAGCGTCAGCGTATCGCCATCGCCCGCGCCCTGCTGACCAATCCCAGAATTCTGATTCTGGACGAAGCCACCAGTGCTCTTGATTACGAATCTGAACACATCATTCAGAACAACATGAGTGCCATAAGCAAGGACCGTACTGTAATGGTTATTGCCCACAGGCTTTCCACCATCCGTCTTTGCGACCGGATCATTGTCATGGATAAGGGGCGCATTGTTGAGCATGGCACACATTCCGATCTTATTTCCCAAAATGGATATTATCGGAAACTCTGGGATTACCAGAATAAAGATATGGGAGGCGGCAGTGAAGAAGCAGCGTAAAGGCAGGCTTCTGCATCTGCCCATGCGGGCATATTCCAGTCTTGGGGGCTGGGCCGGACGCATGGTTGAAGGCAAGCCGAAACAGGAAACGGAATTTCTGCCCGGTGCCCTTGAAGTGGTGGAAACCCCTCCTTCTCCGACAGGGCGGATCATTATCAGAACGATTATTCTTTTTGTTGTAATTTCAGTTCTTTGGGCGACATTCAGCCATATTGATGTGGTTGCCACTGCATCCGGCAAGATTATCCCCAGCGGCAAAGCAAAGATTATTCAGCCTGCCGAAATAGGTGTTGTGCAACAGATTTTGGTTAAGGAAGGGCAAAGAGTCAAGAAAGGCGATCTGCTTATTTCGCTAGACCCTACAATAAATGAAGCGGACGTTACTGAACTTGAAAACAGGCTGGTCCGGGCTTTTTGCGATAATATTCTCTATGCTGAATTGTGTAGCTGGAAGGTAGGGACCCCGGTCAGGAAAAAACTGGTTTTTGCTGCCGGGACCGATTCCAACCTGCGGCTGCTTTACCAGCACCGTTTTGAATACGAAGCCATGGCTATTAATGACAAGTTGAGTGGTATTGCCGGAGAGATCGATAAAAGCAGAATCCACCAGCAGAATATCAAGCACCAGATCAAGAAAAAGAGTGCTGTCCTAAATATCATCACCAAGCGCACAGAGGCCATGCGAAGGCTTTACGAACAGGATTCAGCCTCCGAGCATGACTGGTTGTTTCAGGAGCAGAAACGTGTTGCCGCAGAGCAGGATTATGAGTCCGTCAAACAGGAAGAACAGGAATGCCTTGCCGCAATCGAGAAGCTTGAGCGCGACAAGAAACAGGTAATTTCAGAATTCAGGCGCGATACCCTGCACAAGAAGTCCGATGCCCAGAATATGATTGAAATGTTGCAGCAGCGTTTAGCCAAGGCGGAACAGCGTAACAGGTTGCAGCAGCTCACCGCACCGGTTGACGGTGAGGTGCAGCAGCTTTCCGTGCATACCATCGGAGGGGTGGTCAAAGAAGCGCAGCCCCTGATGGTCATTGTGCCGGAGCGAAGCAAGCTGGAAGTTGAGGCCAGCATACTTAACCGCGATATCGGTTTTGTGAAGGAAGGACAGCATGCGGAAATCAAGCTGGAAGCTTTTCCGTATACGGAATACGGGTCCATTCCCGGTGAGGTCATATCCGTTTCAAGCGATGCTGTGCAGGATAGAGAAGGTCGTCTGACGTTTTTGTGTCGAGTGAAGCTTAATCAGGATTTTATCCCGGTAAACGGACAGAAGGTGAAGCTTATACCCGGTATGCGGGCCACGGCGGAGGTTGCCATCCGCAAGCGCAGACTGATCACTTACTTTTTGTCACCGTTGATGAAATATAAAACAGAAAGCTTGAGAGAGCGGTAGCGAGATCGTTGTGAATATACTTTTTCTTCACCATAATTATCCGGCTCAGTTCAGACACATTGCAGAAAAACTGGCCCAAAACCCGGCCAACACGGTGGTATTCCTGTCTGAACACAGACGCAAAGACATACAAATTCCCGGTGTGCAGCACTTCATCCTGCAAACCGAAGCAAGACAGCAGGCTGAAGGGCTCGAGTTGCAGGAATTCAACAGCCATCTCGGACGCAGCGAAGCCTTTGCCAACGGGCTGATGGCTCTGCAAAAGAAAGGATTCAAGCCGGACATCATCTATGACCATCCCGGCTGGGGAGGCAGCCTGTACGTCAAGGACGTATTTCCAGACACTCCTTACGTAAGCTTTTTTGAATGGTTTTATACCAAGGACACTGATTATTCCTTCTGGGATAATGGGATGGAGCGTCCGCCTTCCCATTTTGCAAAGAACCGTGTCCGCAACTTATGCCAGCTGAATGCCCTATCCGATTGCGAGGCCGGAATCATTCCCACAAAATGGCAGCGGTCAACCTACCCGGATGAATTCGAGGGCAAACTCAATGTTATCCATGACGGCATTGACACCGACTATTTCTCCCCGTCCGCAAACGGCAGGCTTGATCTTCCCCGCATTGACTTGAGCGGAGCCGCAGAGATTGTCACCTATGTGTCCCGCGGCCTTGAGCCATACAGGGGATTTCCCCAATTTTTCAGAAGCCTTCCGCGCATCCTTGAAAAACGGAAAGGATGTCATGTGGTGATAATGGGCGAAGACAGTGTAAAATACGGCTCCCCGCGTTCTGACGGAAAATCCTACAAGGAAGCAATGCTTGAGGAAGTTCAGGTAGATCCCGCACGGGTGCATTTCACCGGTTTCAGGCCATACAATGAATACCTCAGCCTGATCCGTTCCTCATCCGTCCATGTCTATCTGTCAGCTCCTTTTGTCTTGTCATGGTCCATGCTCGAAGCCATGAGTTGCGGAGCTTTACTCGTCGGTTCCGACACCGGGCCGGTTCAGGAAATCATAGCCGATGGAGAAAACGGCTTTCTTGTTGATTTTTGGGACAGCAAGGGGTTGGCAAATAAAGTGATAGATGTCCTCAGAAAAAGAAAAAAATACACCCAAATCTGCAAGCAGGCCCGCCAGACAATACTCTCAAACTACGACCTTAAAGATCTTTTGCCCAAACATGAACAGGTGCTTATGAATTGCATCGAAAATTATAGATAACATGGCCCAAGCACGTTGAACCGAAGGTGAATAAGCCACCCTCAGCCAAAGGCTGGGCAGGACGTAAGGGATACCGCTTTGAAAAAGTGGGCCTACCTTACCTGTCCTGCCTTATGGCACCATGCGAAAGTTTGCCATTTTTTGATATTTTGGGTGCAGTTTTGGAAAAATAGCAAGTAATCTCATATAGTAAAGCATAATGGCAAAGAGAATCAAACTGAATCAAAATTTCTCAAAAAATATCATCAAGTATCAAAAAATATCATGATTCAGGTTGAAGCAATCAAAATGCACGTAACCATGATTTAAGCCACCATAAGATATAAACCATACATTTTTTACACCCAATATTTTATCAAAAATCAACCAACAACGGAAAATGCCGTACCCCTTAAAGAAACGGGGATGCTTATTTGGTTTAAGCATCCCCGTTTCTTCATTTTTATTTGCATAAGGCGTTTTCAGAATATCAGGCAGCACATCTGACAAATCTTGCTTTTAATTCAGCCGGTCATTTTTTTAAATTCTTCGTCAGTGACAATTTTTTGAAGACTTTGGAAGATCTATGCTATATTAGCATTTATTGTCAATGCTAATTTAGTCTAGGGTTTTGTAAGATTTTAGTTTATTGTGTCCTCATGAGAAATTACGAATATGAATTTGAACGCGCTTTGGTGGCTGAGATAGTTGAAACGTATAAAATTCAAGGTATTGCGCATACCGAGTTTGCTAGAATGATGTATGGAGATACCAAAACTGCGCCAAGTAAATGGTGGAAAATAAGAGAAGTTTCTCCGACCGGGAAACCTCAAGGGATGCCGGTTTCTGAGGCTGTGAGAGCTGCTGTGGTTTTAAATGTTGATGTTGCCAGTCTCTTTTTTAGGGTTCAAGAAAAAATGAAATCTGCTTAAGTTTTTTACCCCTCTTATATGTCTGTCGACGATTTGTTTATGGGTTGATTTTTGGCCTTGTTTTTGCTAAATTAGCATTAATTTGAGCGTCCAAAGAATGCTAAGAACAAACCGAAGTCTGCATATATTTAACTGAATCGCCTCCTTATAGAAAATGAAACTGTATTTAAGGCAATGCTGGTTGAGTGCGGTTTTCTGAGATTTGGTGTTCTCGAAAATGAGTGCATGGTTTGAGATTTTTTGGACGACAGGCAGCACGAAGTTGTCAATTACTGGCGCAGCAGAAAACAAAATATCTGTTCAATATAAAAAAATAATAATTTGGAACAAGTACAGACCATAAGGATTTCATCATGTCACTTTCTAACACCCTTCAATTTTGTTTAGGTCGCCGATTTACAGCGGCAGAGGTCGCAGCAGCATTTGCTAAATCCAAGAACTGGGCATATAGAAACGCTGAAGCCCTTGGGGGCATCAAAATGGGAAAAGAATGGGTGTTCTTTGAAAATAACATGGTCGCCTGCCTCAAGAATAGAGGAAACGACAATGCCAATACAGCGAAAGAACAAGAAGACCGGGAAGCAGGAGTGGTTCGGACGGATCACCTTGCCCACCGGGAAGCGCAAGGAACGGAAATGCAAAAACAAGAAGGAAGCCTTGGATTGGGAAGCTTTGATCCGGCGGAAGCTGACAGAGTCCTCCAAGACTCCGACACATACAATCTCCTTACATAGTCTCGCAACCCGCCACCTTGAAGCGCAGGAAGCTAAAGGGATCAGCAAACGTTGGTTTCAGGATAAGAAGCTAGTCATTAAAGCATTACTTAATGCGCCCGGCGTACAGCCGTTAAAACCTGCCATGAATCTGGATCATGAAACGGTCCGCAAATTCCTTGATACCATTTCAAAAGAGAAAAGCGGGGCACGGGCCAACCGTTACCTTCGCCACATTAAGAGAATGTGGGCGTGGGGTAAAAAAGCCGGTCTTGTTTCCGGTGAGTGCCCATGGGACGTTGAAAAGTACAAGGAAAAGAGAAATCCGCGTTATGTACCGCCAGAAGACGACTTTTGGAAGGTCTATGAATTCGCGGATCAGGTTCCGAACGGTGGAACTCACGTCAGCGGCAAATACAATCTGGAACCGCACCGCAAACCCCTCCTTTTGACCTACCTGCACACAGCGGCCCGCAAGTCCGAGGTGTTGGACCTTAAGAAAGAAGATCTCGACTTCAGCGCGCGTAAGATTCGCTTGTGGACTGCCAAACGTGACGGCGGAATGGAGTATGATTGGATACCCATGACCGGGATTTTATGTGAAGAGCTTCAGGCGCATCTTGAGCGGCAGAAGCAGACCTTCCCGTTTGCCGAGCATGTATTCATCAATCCCAAGACCGGGCGCAAGTATTCCAGCGTCAACAAGATGATGGACCGCATGTGCGACAGGGCCGAGGTTAAGCGTTTTGGCTTCCATGCCATCCGGCATTTAACCGCTTCTATTTTGGACAGTAAAATGGTGCCTATGGCTGATATTCAGGCCATCCTTCGCCATAAGTCTATGGTCGTGACCGCGAATTATGTTCATTCAATTCGCGGCGCACGGGTGGAGCTGGATAAGGTGTTCGGAACAGGTAAGGTGATTCAGTTAGAGGACATGAAAAAAGCCTGCTCAGGTGAGCAGGCTTGAAAAATAAGGTGAGTAGAAAGGTGAGTAACGTTTGGCGACAATTTAACTTTTCACTCTAATCTATTGAAATAATTGGCGGGCAATACAGGATTCGAACCTGTGGCCTTCAGCTCCGGAGGCTGACACTCTATCCAACTGAGCTAATTGCCCGCGCAGAAAGTTTTACTATCCATCACTGTGCTCATCTGTCAAGGAAAAACTATTTTATTTCTTAATATATTCATAATACTAAGGGATTTTGGGTGCCTTGGAGGGTAGGGGGCTTTTAGTGCGCTTCTTGGACATATTTTTATATGAATATTCGCTGTATTGATACTTAATGTGGTTTTCTGAAAACGACACTTGTGTGTTCAAAAGAGTTACAAGTTATTGACGTAAGGGTTTTATTTGAGTAATTTCGAAAATAATTTTTTCGGAACTGCTTATGGTTGTGTTGGGCCTGTTCGTAGTTGGTCATAGACATGCCAATGTTCCGTTGGGGGAGTGTTGTTTCCTTTAAACCTATTCAGGTAGAGAATGTTATGAAGACCAAGTTAATGACTGGGGTTGTTGTCTGTGCTGTTTTGGGTGCTTTGGCTGTTTATGGGGCATCCATGCTGGGGGGTGAGCAAAAATCAATTATGCATTTAACGGCTATTTTAGTCTTTGCAGTGGTATTGCTTGGAGGTGTTTTTGCCGTTCGGATTTCCACAAGAAGTGTAGCCAGTGGGTCGGACAGCATCGTCAGTTATTTAAAGGGGGTTGCTGAGGGGGATTTCAATGCCAATAGACCGGAATCATTTGGGGGTGAGTTTGGGAAAGTTAATGAACAGTTATACGTGACACTTGATTTGTTGAAGAAACGCATTGGCTTTGCAGAGGGAGTGCTGAACGCTATTGCCGAAGCCTATCCTTTCATGACCTGTGATGCCGAAGCGAAAGTAAATTTTGTTGGTAACATGCTTTTTAAAATTTCCGGCAAAGAAGGTAAGCCTGAAGATTATTATGGTTTGACTACCGGCGGCTACGTTTATGGTGATAACTCGCGCAAAACACGCACTGACCGGGTTGTGAACGAGGGTATCAGAATCGAGGGAGAGACTTCCTTTGAGGGTGATGGCGGCTTGCATGAGTTGCAGTTTTCCGGTGAACCTTTTTATGATCTTGATGATGAATTGTGTGGTGCTTTAACCATTTATTTCGATCTTACCGAGGTTAAACAACACCAGCGTGAGATTCAGGAAAATTCTGTACGGGTAGCGAATGTTGCTGTTGAGATTGTCGATATTACCGGGCAGATCAATTCCGCTGCCGAAGTTATCGCTTCCCAGATAGATGAAGCTGCCAAGGGTGCCGCTTTGCAGTCTGATCGTATTACTGAAACCGCTTCAGCCATGGAAGAGATGAATAGCACAACCCTTGAGGTTGCCCGCAATGCTGTTGATGCAGCTGACAATGCCACATCTGCAGCGGATAATGCGGATGAAGGACAGAATGAAGGGCGTAGGCTGATTGAATCCATTGAGGCCATGAACAAACATGCCGTAAATCTTGGAACTTTCATGAGTGAGCTGGGAGAGCAGACAGATTCTGTTGGAAGTGTTATAACGGTTATTCAGGATATTGCCGACCAGACAAATTTGCTGGCACTCAATGCTGCTATTGAGGCTGCTCGTGCCGGGGAAGCAGGGCGTGGTTTCGCTGTTGTTGCTGATGAAGTGCGTAAGCTTGCAGAAAAAACCATGACGGCTACTGATGAAGTCGGCAAAGCCATTAAAGCCATTCAAGACGGGGCACAGCGCTCCATCCAAGGCGTTAAATTGGCAAGCGAAGCAGTTGAACAGTCTACAGAAATTGCGCATAGTTCCGGCCAGACACTTGAAAGAATTTCGGAAATTGTGAACGGTACTTCTGAACAGGTTCAGTCAATTGCTACCGCAGCAGAGCAACAGTCTGCCACAAGCGAGGAGATTAACAGGGCGGTTGATGACATCAACTCTATTGCATCCCGTACTGCTCAAGGCATGCATGCTGCTAACGAGGCCAGCATTGAATTGGTCAGGATGAGCGATGAACTGAAACATTATATTAAACAACTTTCTTCCTAGTACAGTCCCGTACTCCATTGTCCGAAACAGGCCGTATTGTTTATACAATGCGGCCTGTTTCACTTTTATTGAATGAAATATTGACCATACAATAGATGCACTATATCCAGTCATAAATACTACGAGGAGCTTATGCTACGATATATAAAAATATTTTTGATTTTTACTCTGCTCGGTTCAGCTTCAGCCTGTTCTTCAATGAAAGTGGTCAATGAGCCTGTTCCTGAAATTTTGGATGCGGACAGAGTTTGCATCATTGTTCACGATGAAACCCGCGAAGTGTTTAAGATAACTCTCAAGGAATGGTTGCGGGAGCAGGGGATTACTCCAGATGTTTATCCTCAGGATACTGTTGTTGATAGCTGTGAGTGGAGTCTGAGGTACGAAGGGCGTTGGTCTTGGGCTGTTGGTACGTATCTGGCTGATGCTAAGATTACAGCTTATCGCTATGGTTCTGAAGCAGGTAGGTCATGGCTGGATGTCGGAAAGTGGGACGGACATAAATGGGAGAAAGCCAAGGTGCGTATCTATAAACTGATGGATATGCTTGCCGGTAAGGCTGATCATTATGCGTTACCGGCTAAGCAAGTTGAGGAAAAGAAATCACGTAAAAATTTCATGGACGAACCGTCTCGTTAGTTTAGGGGCGGTTTTTTATTGTCGAAAATAGTGAGTACGCGCCCTAAATATGCTATTCTGGCAATGAGGTCTTTTAATCTCATCAAGGAGAGTGGTTATGGGTGTAAGTTGGGGAGTACGGATCAGGGTATTTGTTCTTTTGATTCCGGTGGCGATTTTGGCGGAGGAGGGGAGTTTGATATTGGGGATTAAATTAGCGCAGGCAACCTCCCTCGCTGCAACGGTTTAATTCTTCGATGTTAATAATTTTGATTTCGTTGCCTGTGACATAAATGAGTCCGCTTGCGGTCATTTTCTTCATGGTCCTTGAAAGGGCCTCCGGTGTAATGCCGATAATTTTGGAAAGTTCGCGGTAAGAAATATCCATGTTTATGATTCCATTACTTTCACGGCTTAGGAAATAGGCGGCAAGCCTTGACGGTACCTGCTTGAGTGCCAGAGAGTCGATCATATCCATGGCCTCTTTTAAGCGTCTGGACATGACCCGCATCATCTGCATCAGGATGGTGGGATCTTCCTGAACCAGCTTTTCATACCCATGGGGATTTATGTAGAGAACCGTACTATCTTCCAACGCACTTATGTTAGCTGGAAGTACACCGTCCGAGAAGACAGAACACAGGCAGAATGGTTCGCCGGGACCGAAAACAAAGATTGTCTGTTCTTTGCCCTCTTCAGAAATTTTGAAGAGCTTTACCTTGCCACTCAGCAGAACATGCAAGCCCTTTGCGGACTTTTCTTCACTGAAGAATACAGATTTTTTCGGAATTTTATTTACGACTGCATGCGTAGACAGTCTTTTAAGTTGCTCCTTTTGGAGCTTTGAAAAAATGGCGAGTTCACTAATTTCGGTTTCAATGCTCATAATTATTCCAAAGTAAAAATAGTCCTGTTGATCGAGATCAATGCCCGGTAGCAGTAGATGTGTTAGTTTTTAACCCATGAGGAAGAGTAGGGCAATGAAATGAATGTTTAAAGCACTGGAGATAAGCATGTGGACCTTATTACAAAAAATTACCAAGAACCTGATCGTAGCTATCCCGGTTATGATGGTTGGCGGATTTATTTATGGCCTGAGTTTTGATCCTGCATGGCTTAAGTCCATGATCATTCCGTTTACCTTTCTCATGGTTTACCCCATGATGGTTACTTTGAAGATCAGGAAGGTTTTCGAAGGTGGTGATGCCAAGGCTCAGATACTTACCCAACTAATCAATTTCGGCGTGGTTCCTTTTGCCGCTTATGGACTTGGAATGTATTTCTTTGCTGATAAGCCTTACATGGCCCTAGGGCTTCTCCTTGCGGGATTGGTTCCCACCAGTGGGATGACTATTTCGTGGACCGGATTTGCCAAGGGTAACATGTCCGCTGCGGTAAAGATGACTGTTGTTGGCCTGATCGCCGGATCTTTGCTTACCCCATTTTTTGTGAAAATGCTGATGGGGGCATCCATCGAAATTAATTTGATGGCGGTGTTTAAGCAAATTGTATTCATTGTTTTCCTGCCCATGACCCTCGGCTATCTAACCCAGCGCTTTCTAGCGGGTAGGTATGGTCAGGAAGAATTTCAGAAATCTGTTGGACCTAAGTTTCCCTCTCTCTCCACTCTTGGTGTGCTTGGGATTGTATTTGTAGCTCTGGCCTTGAAGGCGAAGACAATAGCTTCAGCCCCTGAAGTTTTATTCAGCATTCTGGTGCCGTTGCTGGTTCTCTATCTTTTCAATTTCACCCTCAGCACTCTGATTGGCAAGTCATTGTTGCCCCGTGGTGATGCTATTGCCCTTGTGTATGGATCAGTTATGCGCAACCTTTCCATTGCATTGGCGATTGCTATCAATGCTTTTGGCCCCCAAGGTTCAGATGCAGCATTGGTTATTGCTCTTGCGTACATCATCCAAGTGCAGTCCGCAGCCTGGTATGTCCGCTTCACGGATAGGATCTTTGGCGCAAACAAGCCTGCAAGGGTTGCTTGTCAGGGGTGATTGTAGTGAAGAAGTTTACCGTGTAATTGCTGTGAGCGTAGTAAATTCCCGGATTTTTATGTCGGGAATTTATTTTAATAAAAATGTTTGACATTGAAAATCGTTTTCAATATCTTTTAATCAACAAAACGAGGGACAACGCTTTCAAATAACGAATATATTTCAGGAGTAGAATATGTGTAAGCTAGGAAAGGCATGGCAGTTGAATAGGGAGGGAATGCAGGCTTGTAATAAAGGTGATTTTAAAAAAGCTGAAACAAACCTTAAAGATGCAATTGCGATGTCTCAATGCAAGTCCAAGAAGATTCACAGGGCTACGTTGCATAACAATCTTGCCGTTGTTTTGCAGATGTCCGGCAAGGTTGAGGAGGCTGTACATGCATATGATTTGGCAATCGGATTTCTTAATCCTGACCACAAAGGGCAGGCAGCATTAATAGACCGTATTGTTTCCAAGAGGGATGAGCTAAAATTAAAACTTGCAGCATAAATTTTATCAATACGCATCTCCTCCTTGCCATAAGGCGGTTCAGACTTTTAACACCCCAGTCTGAGCCGTCTTTATTTATTAAGGCTGAATAGCATATATACATATGTTGTGTTCGTTTTTAGATAAGTTGCCATTTTTTTGTTCTGGTGATTGGTTTATAAACCCAGTAAACAAGCGCGTAGTCTTGACAGGGAACTGTGGCAGAGGCATATAGTTATGAACAGGAGATAAAATGATTAAATCTAAAAGATTTGTAAAAATATTGTTGATCTCAGTTGCGTTATTCTCAATGTTGATCGGAGGGTGTTCTCTCAAGTCTGATAACTATGTGGGTAACGAAGAAAATTATTCTGACCGCGCACCTCGAAAATTGGGCCGTGGGATGACTAATATTCTAACAGCACCTTTGGAAATTCCCAATCAGGCAGTTGATCTTGCGGCAGAGAATGATGAACCTGCTGAACAGGCTGCCGGCTACATCGGTGGTCTCTTTGTAGGTTTTGCGTATACTGGCGGACGTATTGTTTCCGGTATGTATGACATTGTTACCTCGCCTTTTGGCGGGCCGTCTGTTCCTACCATGGATCCCGATTTTATCCATTCTGATTTTTTTGAAAAAGTAGATGAAAGAACTGATTCCTTTAGTGATATGTGGGGATTAGGTGTTGAATAGTTTTGATTCTGAATCGAATTTATGAAGTATAAACCTCCACGGCAATATTGCATGGAGGTTTTTTGTTGAACTGAAGTTGAAGAGGTTTTTATGTTGAAGCGGATTTTGTTGATTCTATCAGTTGTTGTCCTGTTTTCGGGGTGTGTGAACAAGCAGATGCTTAAAGAGCAGATTGCAGAAGCGATACGTGAGAATCCCCAGATTGTTCTGGATGCTATGCATGAAAGCAGCGTGGATATGTTGGAAATCGTTGAGCAGGGTATTGATCAGCGTGAAAAACTTAAGCGGGAAGCAATGTTTGCTAAGGAAATTGAGAATCCGTATCAGCCCCGTGTCTGGGCAGAAAGGCCTACTCTGGGTAGTCCCTCCGCTCCGGTAACAATTGTTGAGTATACTGATTTTTTGTGCCCCTATTGCAGCAAAGGGGCGAAAGTTGTCAGCAAGCTCGTAACTGCACAGCCTGAGAAATACCGTTTGATTTTTAAGCATCTGCCCATGCATAAGAACTCACGCGAACTGGCGCTTGTTTTTGAGGCTATTGCCCAATTTGATAAGACAAAAGCATTCAAATTTCATGACCTTGCTTTTGAGAACCAGAAGCAACTCTATGAAGATAAAGAAGGTGTTGTTTTAGGTGAAATTCTGGAAGAAATCGATGTTAATCCTGATCAACTTCAGAAAGGTCTTAATGATCCCAAGTTGCAGGAATTCCTGCTGGCTGATGAGAAAGAAGCAGGGGAATTTAGAATAAACGCTACCCCGACTTTCCTGATCAACGGTGTTTCCGTGCGCGGTTACCTGCCAGCAGATAAATTTGAGAGCATGATTGATATGATTATGGAAAAATCCGGCAAAGCAAATGTTCCGGTTGAAACTCCTGAAGGTGAAGTCTGTGAAGACTGTCTTAACCAGATGTAATTTTTTTTATGAGAGATATTAATAAGATACCTGATCCTCCACAGGATCTGCATATTTGTTTCGGTGGTGGTAATTTTCGCGCTGTAGGAAACAAGATGATTGGTTTCTGCCGGGACAAGTTAGATCTTAAGCCGGACGGGAAAGTCTTGGACATCGGTTGTGGAATCGGGCGCTTGGCTTTTCCCCTTTTGGATTACCTGTCTGAGGAAGGCGGCTATGAAGGCTTCGATACCTTCCCTGTGGGCATCAAGTGGTGCACGGAAAATATCACTTCTGAGTTTCCTAATTTCAGGTTCCAACTTGTTGATATTTTTAATTCAACATACAACCCTTATGCTCAGACCAAAGCATCTGAGTTTGTCTTTCCATATGCAGATAACAGTTTTGACCTGATTATGCTCAATTCTGTGTTTACGCACATGATGCCTGAAGATATTATGAATTATATCAAGGAAATGGATCGTGTGTTAAATGATAATGGGCGAATTTTTGTGACCTTTTTTCTGGTCAATGAAGAGTCCAATACGTTGATGGATCAGGGTAAAAGCACGCATGATTTCTTTAAGTACGGCATTTTTTATACTGCAGATCCTAAAGATCCAATGGATGCGGTCGGATATGATGAGAAATTCGCTTTGAACATGTTTGAGCAGCGAGGGTTCAAGATTAAAGAAATTCTTTTTGGAGATTGGTGCGGTCGCAAGGCCGGTAATCATCAGGATATCCTCTTGATCACCCGCTAGAAGATTCTAAAGTAAGAAAATAAAAGAAAGCTGGAGTTTGCATTGGATGATGCAAGCTCCAGCCTTTTTTATTTTATAAATACCCCGCCTAGAAAGCGGGATTTTTATGCCAGCGGTAGGCCGTTTCTATAATTTCACGTAAGTCAGCATATTTTTGTGTCCATCCAAGCATTTCAACCGCCTTTGAGCTGTCGGCCACTAAGCGGGGCGAGTCTCCGGCTCTGGCCGGTTCGTAATCGAATCTGATTTCTCTGCCGATGACTTCGCTGGATGATTTGATTACTTCAAGGATACTGAATCCTTTCCCGTTACCAAGGTTGAAGGAATGGGCCCCGGTGTTGCTGTCCATAAACCCGATAGCTCTGAGATGTGCGTCACAGAGGTCCAGAATATGGATGTAGTCACGTACACAGGTTCCGTCCGGGGTTGGGTAGTCGCTGCCGAAAATCTTCAATCTGCGGTTTTCATCAATGCAGCTAAGCAGAATATTGGGTATGAGATGGGTTTCCGGTGAATGAGCTTCACCTATCAGACTGTCCGGATGCGCTCCGGCAGCATTGAAATATCTGAAACATACTGAATCCAAGCCGTAGGCAACTGCATAGTCCTGCAAAATTTCTTCAACCTGAAGCTTGGTTCTGCCGTATGGATTTAAGGGCTTGAGCGGGTGATCTTCTGTGATCATGTCCATCACCGGATCACCATAAACTGCGGCTGTGGATGAGAATACGAATTTATTCACGCCGTGCTTACGCATAGCCTCCAGCAGATTCAGGGTTCCGGTCACGTTATTATCATAGTATTCAAAGGGCTTTTCCACCGATTCACTGACAACGATCAGGCCTGAAAAGTGGAAAACTGCATCGTAGGAACCTTCAATAAACACTTTTTCAAGATCTGCCGGATTACGCAGGTCCCCCTGAATGAATTTGCCCCATTTTAAGGCTTCTGCATGGCCTGTGGAAAGGTTGTCAAAGACAGTGACATCATGTCCCGCTTCGGCAATCATTCTAGTCATATGCGAACCTATATATCCCGCACCGCCGCAGACGAGCAGGGAAAGCTTGTTACTCATTATTATGCTCCGGTTGTTTTTGAATAAATGCAAGATGAATTGCAAAGACTATTTATCAAAATGACCAATTTGTCGAGAGTGTGCATGGAGATTACTGGAAAGACATATTCTATTTAATAAAGCCTTGATTGAATACTGTTGAACTTGGTTAATATCTGTTATGTTGATTCTGCTGGAACTATTTTATGATGACTAACCGAGGATATTGATTTGTGTAAAAAAATTATATGCCTGACTTTATTCATTCTGGCTTTATTGTGCGGATCTGCTTTGGCTACAGCTGAAAGGGTAGTTTTTTACCCATCCGGGGCTGACTTTAGCAGTAATGTAAAAGCTGATGTCAAGAATGATGTGAATGGAGATTACGTGATGTTCACCCTTTCCGGTCAGGCCGTGCCGGAGACGTTTACTATTGCCTCTCTTACAAAGGGAGTGGCCGTAAATGATGTTTCATGGAGTAGGAGTGATTTGTCTGAATCTCCTGCGGCTACTGAATTGGGAAAGAAGATTGATCAGTTAAAATTTAAGCGTAACGCCGTTGTTTCCCAGAAACAGGCCGTGGATGGCGGAATTGTTTTTTGGCAGGAAAGGGGCAGGGAACAGCAGATCAAGCCTGCTGATTTGAGAAAAGTTGCCGGACAGGTGGTTAGTAATCTTGCAAAGCTATATACCGAATCCGCTAAACTTCAGGTCAAGGTCGATGAATTGCAGGAACTGATTAGCGAGTTGAAGCGTCAGTTGCAGGAAATGACCGGGGGCGGCAAATCTATCTGGAATGTGAAAGTTTCTATTGCTGCTAAGGGAGCCAAAAGTGCTTTCTTTAAAATTGGATATATGCTGCGTAATTGTGGCTGGACTCCCAAATATAAGCTGGATGCCTATCCCGGCTTGGGTAAGGTCCAGTTTACCTTTGAAGCAGAAATCAGACAGGGTAGCGGAATGGATTTCAAGAACTGTGACGTTGCTCTGGCTACTGTTAAGAAACGTTCCAGAATTTCACCTCCAGAGCTTGGACGCTGGGTGATCGAGCCTCGTCCCGATCCTGAACCGGAAATGGAGCGATATGCCATGGATCAGATGAATATGGCTATGGAAGCTGCGCCTATGGCTAAGGCAGCCTCCATGGGGGGGGGAGTTAAACGCGCCCCCAAACGGGTAAGCAAAGCGACGTACTCACTGTGGGAAATGGGTAAAAAAACAATTCCCGCAGGGAGTACACGTAAGTATGCAGTTGGAAGTGAAGTGTGGAAATCAGAATTCTCATTCGTAGCACGTCCTTCGATGAGCCCGGATGTATTTGTCTCTGCCAAGTCAATGCTTGCAGAGGCCAAAGATTACCCCGCTGGTTCAGCATTAATATTCATGGAAGGGACCATGATCGGCAAGAAACGTTTTGTTTTCTCCGGTAAAAAGAAAAAAATGTTTTTCGGTTCTGATCCCATGCTTAAAGCTGAGAGAAAAATTATTGCGAAGAGGTCGGGCGAGCAGGGTATGTTCAGTTCCAAACAGAGTTATAGCTGGAAGTATAGTCTGGAACTTGAAAGCAGCCGTAAGGCTCCGCTTAGGGTTCTTATTCAAGAGCCTGCACCGGTTTCAGGCGATAAGCGTATTAAGCTTGAAGTTAAAACCAATCCTGATGCAGAAACTAAGGATGATAATTTTGAGTGGCTTGCAGAAGTTCCTGCTGCTGGTAAAGTCGTAGTGGACTATTCAGTTGAAATGGTTGCCCCGGATGATATGAAAATTGATTTAGGTCTCGGAAAATAAAGTAAGTTAGTGATGACCAAAAAGAAGGCCCGTTCCAGATGGAGCGGGCCTTTTCAATTTCTATTTGTTAGGATCTAGAATTCAAATCCCAAGTCGAGGCTTACAATGTGAGTGCGGGAGTTACTGATCTCAGTATGAAGAACACCTTCTGTAGGTCTGGCTTCAATAGTGCGGTCTTTCATCCAAAGATAGTTGTACGCAGCATCAACTTTGAAGTTTTCGTATTTCCAGCCGATACCGAGAGATACGTTCTGACGGTCACTGGTAGGCAGCATGTAGTCAATGTATCCATCGGGAATGGGGCTCTGGTCGTAGAAATAACCGACTCTGAGCGC
The DNA here is from genome assembly GCA_002340305.1 of Desulfovibrio sp. UBA2564. Classification (GTDB taxonomy): domain Bacteria; phylum Desulfobacterota; class Desulfovibrionia; order Desulfovibrionales; family Desulfovibrionaceae; genus Maridesulfovibrio. The sequence continues at coordinate 3,805 of DDLU01000221.1, read as the reverse complement.
GAGGTCTTCGATAGGCTTGTATTCCATACCTACTTCGAATCTCCATACATCATTCCATTTTTTTGTGGATTCAACATCGGTACGACCAACAGCTGCAGCATTGTCAAAATGGTATTCAATTGCACTGTAGTCGCTCCACATGGAGTAGACTGCGTCAAATTCGAGACTCAGATTTTCAATGGGCTTGTATTCAATTCCACCGAAAATCATATGCGGGGTATTCATATCCATGGAGATGTCAGAGTCATTGAAAAGATTGTTTATGTTGATAGCAGCGGCACCGGGGGAAACATTGTAGCTGGAAGAACCGGAAGCTCTCTGATTCATCTTGCTGCGCCAGGACAGACCGAGTCTCCACTGGTCGTTAGGAGTAATGTGGATACCTGCGTTAAGACCGGGTGTTAATCCGTTTACGATGATGCGCTGGTCAACGTCGGTGTTGTAAGTGGTGGGGTCTTTTATACCGGATGCATCAAATTTTTTTCTAAGGTCGGCACGGACTTTCATGAATTCAAGGCCGACTGCCATAGAAATAAAATCGTTGAATTTGTAGGCGATGTTGGCGTTCAGGGAATAACTTTCGATAGCAGTGTTGTAGGATGCATATCTACCTGCCCAGTTCTCATCGAATTCAGTACCAAGTCCGAAACGTGTAAAACTACCAACACCAACCCATACGCTATCGTTTACCTGATGGGTAACGAATACGTTGGGAACAAAGAAAACGTTATTGGTCATGCTGTTTTTAGTGGAAGCACCGTTGTAGGTGGTGGTTAGATCCATCTTGGGAGAGATCATTGCCACACCAACCTGCATGTGAGTACCTTCCAACTGGGTAATGCCTGCGGGGTTCCATGCAACTGCGGACGGGTCATCAGCTTTTGCTACCATTGCGCCACCAAGAGCATTACCACGAGCTCCCCACTCGTAGATGGCAAAGCCCGCTGCCTCAGCTTTGCTGCTGAGTCCGGGGGCTATCGCAAGTCCCATTAAGATGATCAGCATGCCCAAACATGCTGTAAATTTAGTCTTCATATACACTCCTTCAAAAATGCTGAAAATGCTTAATGACTTGAATTAGATAAAGTCATCCCCTCAAAAAAATGCATATACTGACTAGCTTGAATGTTAAATTAAGTAAAGTAAAATTGACGCAAATGCAAATTGTAGTAGAAATAATACAGTCTAAATTTATCTAATTTAGCATACATATATGTATGTTTAATTAGTTGGAGTGAAATTTTAATGTAAAGTTCAATGCATAATTTTTGTATTGCAATGCAATGCTGTCCGCCTATGTTTATGTAGTATTAGGAATGTGCAATAGTTATTTATAGGCAAGATTTATTTTATGTTGTTTTAAACCTTTTAGTATTAAACGATGTTACATCTGGTTAAATAAAGCTCTAAAAGAATGCTTGTGAATGAATTAGTGTAATAATTATATCAGCGAACAAAATACGCGAGATATTCCTGATTTCCTTTGGGACCTTTAATACTTGAAGGAACTAATCCCTTTAAATGAAGGTCCAGTTCTGTGGAAGCAAAATTTACAATCATATCCACAGCCTGCTGTCTAAGGTTCTTGTCGCGGACAATGCCTTTATCGGTCTGACCGGGACCGACCTCGAATTGAGGTTTGATCAAACAGACAACTTCGCCATTTTCGTTAAGAAAACGCACCAGTGCAGGCAGAATTTTTGTCAGCGAGATGAAGGATACGTCGCAAACAACAAGATCAACCTTTTCGGGGATGAGATTTTCTTCCGCATGGCGTAAGTTTATACGCTCGAGGTTTGTAACCCGCTTATCCTGTTGGAGTTTCCAGTGCAACTGACCGTAACCGACATCGGCAGCGTAAACCCGCAATGCACCGAACTGAAGCATACAGTCGGTAAAGCCCCCGGTGGAAGCTCCGGCATCCATGGCTACTTTGCCTTCAGGATTAAGTCCGAGTTCTTCAATAGCAGTCAGGAGCTTATAGCCGCCGCGGCTGACAAAACGGTCACGACCTTTGACTACGATCTCAAGATCAGGGTCAAGCTGCATCCCGGGTTTAGTAACCGGTAGTTTCTGACCATCCTTGAGATAGTGAGCCTGTCCTGCCATGATCATGCGCTTAGCCTGCTCACGGCTTTCGGAAAGCCCTTGAGCGAAAAGTATCTGATCTGCGCGTTCCTTTTTTGCCACTTATTTTTTCTCCAAACCTAGCATGGAAACTACGTTATCTGCTGCTTTGCTAATATAATCAGCTTCGGACATCTTCTCTTTTTCGCTCCCTTCAATAACGAGTTCAGGCTTGTTCGCGCGGGTAGAGTCGGGGTAGACTTCATACTCAGCGGGGAAATCGTTTTGGTAGTACATGTCCTGAAAGCCGATGAATTTGAGCTGGTGAGCAGTAGAGTCGAGCACTGCGCTTTCGTCCTCAGAGATCAGCCCCAGTTTCTTAGCACGGATTAGTCCGGCGAAACATTCACCGCCCTGAGTACAGGCAATGTGTCCGTGAGAGTTAGCCAGCAGCATGGAGTCCATGATCATCTGTTCGCTGACCTGCACAACCTGAAATGCTTTCTTGCCGCCGATAGCTTCAAATTTCTCTGCGAAATGTTTTACACGCGGAAAGGAAACAGGGTTTCCGATCATTGCGGCTTGTGCAACAGAGGGCTGAACTTTAACCGGTCTATACTCGCGTTCGTTGGGATCTTCTACAGAGTAGTAGCGGTATACCGGATCAGCATGTGCCGACTGTACACCGAAGACACGGGGCAGGTCGCTGATGATCTCAAGTTCATACAATTTCAGGAAACCGGCCATGATAGCGGTGATGTTACCTGCGTTTCCGATGGGCACGAAGATGCATTTGTCTTTGAGGTCCCAATCATACCATTGGGCGACTTCAAATGCATAAGATTCCTGTCCCAGAATACGCCATGAGTTTTTGGAGTTAAGCAATGCTACGCGGTAGTTATCCGCAAGGTTTTCAACAACTTTCATGCAGTCATCAAATACGCCGGGAACTTCCAGAACTTTCGCACCGCTACCCAGGGGCTGGGCCAGCTGCTGCGGGGTAACTTTGCCCTGCGGAAGGATAACAACGGATTTAACTCCTTCTTTCATATAAGAGGCATAGAGTGCTGCTGCAGCGGAAGTATCACCAGTAGAAGCACAAACAGTCAGGATTTCATCCCAGTTGTTTTTGTTCATCAATGCGTTGATGTAGCTGAATCCGCAAGCCATGCCTCGATCTTTAAAAGAAGCACTGGGGTTCTGCCCATCGTTTTTATAAGCGGTTTTGATTCCGGTCACAGCATTAAGAGCCTGACTGGAAGCGACGATAGGGGTGTTACCTTCACCAAGGTAAAGGATATCGTCTTCTTCCATAACCGGCGCGAAAAGTTCGTAGAAACGGAAAATACCGCGCAGTGCATCATTTTTAGTACCGCAGCGAGCATCAAAGATTTCGCGCCATTTTTTGCCGCTGGTCTTTTTCAGTTCAGCAAAGTTCAAGTCTTCGAGGATGAAAACAGAACCACATTCAGGGCAGGTGTAGTGAAGTTCATTGATGTCATATTTGGAACCACAGCCTAAGCAGTTGTATTCCATTTTACCACGATACTCAGGAAACTTATTAGCAAGACTCATTGTTCATCCTCTCTAAAAACTATTAGGGATTCCAAAGGGGCCTAGCTCCTTTGGCCGCCGGAGGCGAAATCAAATTATCAAAAGCGCGTAGCGCATCAAAACTTCTTAATTCTTTAAGCAGGCCAGATTTTGGGAATACTCATGGCAAACATCCAGACACCGA
>DDLU01000309.1 GCA_002340305.1 Desulfovibrio sp. UBA2564 | reverse complement strand
TGGCGGAGAGGGAGGGATTTGAACCCTCGATAGAGTTTTAAGCCCTATACTCGCTTAGCAGGCGAGCGCCTTCAGCCGTGCTCGGCCACCTCTCCGTATATGTGGTGAAGAAGCGTGATCCGCTTCACTCACTCAGGAAGCGTTGTAATACATCCGCGCCCCCTGACTGTCAACAATATTTTAAGTTTTTTTTAATTATTTATGAACTATGTCTTCTTTGGCCCTGAAAGTTGAGCGGAACACAATATTCAGGGGTGCAATCTTCACATTCAGAATCTTGCGCAGTCTATTTTCAAGAAAACGATGGTAAGAAGCTTTGATCAGCTTTTCATCATTGATGAAGAAAATAAAGGTAGGCGGTTCCTCGTCAGCCTGAGTCATATACTTAAACTTGGCTCTCTTACGTTTAACCACCGGGGGCTGATGCTTATCGATGATTTCTTTCATGATTCTGTTAAGTTGTCCAGTAGAAATTCGGATTGAGCACTCTTTTTTCAGTTTGCTGGCAAGGGCCAGGATCCCACCCAGACCAGACTTGGAAACGCATGATGTGTAAACGACAGGAACATGGTTAGCCATACGCAGAGCACGCTCAAAGCCTTCACGCAACAGAGAGCGTTCGGACTTGGAAACAAGGTCAATCTTGTTTACGGCGATGATGAAAGGTACGGCTTCACGCAGCAGGTATTCCAGCAGACGCTTATCCTGCTTGGTGATCCCGGCAATGGCATCGACGACCATAATGGTTACATCAGCTTTAGTACTGCTTTTAAGAGCACGCACAACGCTGAAACGCTCAATGGTATCAGTAATATTGGTTCTGCGGCGAACCCCGGCAGTGTCTACAAAGGTATAAATTTTCCCGCCGCTCTCAAAGGTCACATCCACGCTGTCACGGGTCGTCCCCGCAACGTCTGAAACGATAACGCGCTGTTCCCCTGTCAAAGCGTTGACCATTGAGGATTTACCTGCGTTAGGACGGCCGAGCATAGCTATCTTGAGTCCGAGAGCTTCCTCGTCCACATCTTCGTGCTCGATTCCGGTGGCAAGAGCCATGTCAGCTACCTTCTCGCGCAGTTCAAGCAGGTTAAAGCCGTGCTCAGCGGAGACAGCCATCATCTCAAAACCGAGGGCATGGAAATCAGCAGTGGCGGTAGCTTCCAACTCTGCACCGTCAACTTTGTTAACCAGCAGCAGGATGGGCTTATTGCTCTGGCGAATGTAAGCGGCAACCTGCTCATCAAGCTGGGTGATGCCAGTACGTCCGTCAACAACAAAGATAAGGGCTTGGGATTCTTCGATGGCTTCACGGGCCTGTTCGAAAATATCCCCCTGAAATTCTTCTGAATCATTATCGCTTTCCATGACCAGACCGCCGGTATCGATCAAAGCGTAATGCACGCCGTCGAAATGACCTTCGGCATAGATACGGTCACGGGTAATACCGGGCATATCGTGGGTGATAGCCCTTTTTTTCCTCAGTAATCTATTGAACAGAGTGGACTTCCCTACGTTAGGACGTCCGATAAGTGCGATGGTTGGCAGCATGGCTGGCCTCCAAAAAAAGAATGAAGTACGCTCCACAGGAATTACAGCTTCCGGGAAGTGCAGTATATATTAAAAAAAGCGGGAAGACATCTGCTTCCCGCTATTAAAATCTCCTTAAAGGAGTCCTATTGCACAATGAGTGTAGGGCTGTAAAGAATTTATTGCCCCTAAAACACCCTACTCTTCCTCAAAAAGCTTCTTAATAGCTTCTGTGTAAGGAGGTCTCAGCACACCCTTTTCTGTGATGATCCCGGCGATGAGTTCGTTGGGAGTCGGGTCGAAGGCGAAGTTGAAAACTTCCACGCCCTCCGGGGTGATGCGGTGATCGCCCACGTGGGTTACTTCGGTGGGGGTGCGGTCTTCGATGGGCACATCGTCACCGGTGGGAGTTTCGGGGTCGATGGTGTAGACCGGAGCGGCAACGTAGAACGGAATACCGAATTCACGGGCCAGCAGAGCCACGCCGTAGGTACCGATCTTGTTAACAGCATCACCGTTAGCGGCAACACGATCTGCGCCGACAACTACTTTCTGGACCAGACCTTTTTTCATCAGCAGTGCGCAAGCGTTATCGCAGGCAACTTTTACCGGGATACCGTCACGATGCAACTCGTATGCGGTCAGGCGTGCGCCCTGAAGGAAGGGACGGGTTTCGTTAGCAATAACGGAAACCTTTTTACCCTGATCAACTGCTCCGCGGACAACACCGAGTGCGGTACCGTAACCTGCGGTAGCCAGCGCGCCTGCATTGCAATGGGTCATAATGGTGTCGCCATCATCCATAAGCTCGCCACCGAACTTACCGATATCTTCGCACATGCGGATATCATCAACGTGAATTTCCTTAGCGCGTTTCAGCCAGATGTCGCAAAGATCATCAAGGGAAACATCACCAGCTTCAGCCCAGATGCGTTTCATTTCACGGACAGCCCAACGCAGGTTGACTGCTGTGGGACGGGCGTTTTCTATTTTATCGAGATTCTTTTCCAACTCGGCTTTCCAACCAGCACTTCCGGCAACTTCACGACCTGCAAGGTAGCAGCCGTAAGCAGCAGTTACTCCGATAGCGGGAGCACCACGCACAACCATAACTACCAGAGCCTCACAAATGTCTTCGGTGGTCTTGCAATCGAACCAGTCCTCGCGGGTGGGCAGGTAACGCTGGTCAAGCAGCACGAGGGCATCTTTTTCTGCGGAAAACTGAATATGTTCGGTCATTTTAATCTCGCTTTGGTTAGGAAAGTTTTTCGGAAATCATCTTGCTGACCATACCGGGGTTAGCCTTACCCTTGGTCTCTCGCATGATCTGGCCCATAAAGAAACTCATCAGCTTTTTCTTGCCGCCCTTGAATGCTTCAACCTCGTCGGGATTGTCGGACAGAACTTTATCGACCACGGCTTCAAGGGAGGAACTGTCGGAAATCTGAACCAATCCTTTGTCTTTGACATACTTTTCAGGATCAAGACCGCCTGTGAAAACATCGTTGAAAATGTCCTTACCGATTTTAATGCTGATGGTATCTTTATCAACAAGCTGGATAAGTTTAGCCATCATATCCGGCTTGAACTTGCACTCAGCAACAGTCATTTCGGACTGGTGAAGTTCACGTAAAAAGTCACCCTTGATCCAGTTAACTACTTTTTTGGGATCGTTATGGATATCGAGAACTTCTTCAAAGTAGTCTGCGATATCTTTTTCAGAGCTGATCAGTTCAGCATCCTCTTCGCTTAATTCCATATCATCGATGAAACGGGCTTTACGCTCTGCGGGAAGCTCGGGCAGCGAAGCCTGCCATTCACCCATCCACTCATCAGCGATAACCAGCGGCACTAGGTCCGGGTCCGGGAAGTAACGGTAATCATGAGCTTCTTCCTTGCCGCGCATGGAGTGGGTGGTACCCTTGTCCGCATCATAAAGACGGGTTTCCTGTACCACTTTTTCGCCGTCTTCAATGAGATCAATCTGACGGGCAACTTCGTAGCGGATAGCCTTATGGATGTTACGGAAGGAGTTAATGTTCTTAATCTCCGCACGGGTACCAAACTCTTTCTGCCCCATGGGGCGCACAGAAATATTAGCGTCACAGCGGAAGGAACCTTCTTCAAGGTTACCGTCGCAGATACCGAGATATAGCAGGATGGAACGCAGAGCTTTCAGGTACGCAACAGCTTCATCTGCACTGCGCATGTCCGGCTCACTGACAATCTCGATGAGCGGCACGCCGGTACGGTTAAGGTCTACGAAGCTTGCATTTTCAGCAGCAGAGTGGATATTTTTACCGGCATCTTCCTCCATGTGAATACGGGTGATGCCGATACGCTTAGCCTGCTTTTCTCCATCTGCGTCTTCCCATGAGACATCGAGATGACCGTGCTCGCAAATGGGCAGGTCAAACTGGGAAATCTGGTAGCCTTTGGGCAGATCAGGATAGAAGTAGTTTTTACGGGCGAAGATGGATTTCTGGTTCACGGTACAATTGGTAGCCAGCCCCATCTTGGCTGCGTATTCCATGACCTTTTCGTTCAGGACCGGAAGCACACCGGGCATGCCGGAGCAGACTTCACAAACGTTCTCGTTGGGGTCCTTACCGAATTCAGTGGAACAACCGCAAAAAATCTTGGTCTTTGTTTTAAGCTGGGCGTGAACCTCAAGCCCGATAACTGTTTCAAACTGAGTCATTATATATAAGCTCCTTTTGCCTCCGGCGGCTTAAAC
>DDLU01000164.1 GCA_002340305.1 Desulfovibrio sp. UBA2564 | reverse complement strand
AATCTACAAGTCCTGCCAAGCCGCAGTAGAAAAGGCGCGAACCGATTTGGATTTCGTGCGTCTTGATGAGGATAGCTTCAAATCCAGCCCGTCCAAGTCTGTGGATTACGCTGTAATCGAAAGGGTCGATAATTTAAGCGTGGTCCCATTCGACGGCGGCTGGTCCGACATTGGTTCATGGGATTCCCTGATGCTTGAGAGGGAGTCCGATCAAGCCGGGAATGTAATTTCAGGTGATGTGCTGGCAAAGAATGTAGGTAACAGTTTTTTGCATTCATCCGGCAGGCTGCTGGGCGTGGTCGGGGTTGATGACGTAATCGTGGTCGAAACACCTGATGCCGTACTGGTAGCCGGAAGAGAGAACGGGCAGGAAGTTTCAACGCTGGTAGATGAACTAAAGCTGCAGGGCCGCGAAGAGGTTGAGCAGCACCGCAAGGTCTACCGACCATGGGGATCATACGAGACCGTTGATAGTGGGGAAAGATTTCAGGTCAAAAGGATAGTCGTAAAACCGGGCGGCATCCTTTCCATGCAGATGCACCATCATCGCGCCGAGCATTGGGTGGTAGTTAAGGGGACGGCGAAGGTTACAGTAGGTGAGAAAGAAATTTTATTGCAGGAAGACCAGTCCACCTACATTCCCACCGGAACCAAGCACCGTTTGGAGAATCCCGGAAAGATCGCCCTTGAGCTTATGGAAGTCCAAACCGGTAGTTATCTGGGAGAGGATGATATTCAGAGGTTTGAGGATATCTATGGGCGGTCGGAGTGAGTTTTTTCCCCTTTACCCAACCCCCAAACCAGCCTACAACACCTCTCATGAGCAATACCTCTTTTAAATACGATGTGATTATTCTCGGCGCAGGCGCGTCCGGGCTTTATTGTGCCATGCATGCTGCTGCGCGCGGGCGTAAGGTGCTGGTGCTGGATCATGCTGGTAAGGCGGGGCGTAAGATCCGTGTTGCCGGGGGCGGCAAGTGTAACTTTACTAATATGGATATTGCTGCGGATAACTATATTTCCGCGAACCCGCATTTTGTGAAATCCGCCTTGGCGCGGCACAATCAGTGGGACTTCATCTCTTTTGTTGCCGAAGCCGGAATCGCATACGAAGAGCGCGAGGACGGGCAGCTTTTTACCCTTGAGGGTGCGGGGCTTATTGCCGGACTGCTGGTTTCCAAGTGCCATCGTGCTGGCGTTGAGGTTCTGATGGATCGCCAGATTGAAGAGGTCAGCGGCGATGGGCCGTTTGTGGTGCGCAGCGGTTCACAGGTTTTCGAGGCCGAGTCTCTGGTTGTGGCTCTTGGATCCCCGGCATGGCCTCAAGTGGGGGCTTCTGCTTTTGGTTACAAGCTGGCGGAACAGTTCGGGTTGAATACTATTCCGGCACGGCCTTCTCTGGTGCCGTTTACTATTGGCGGACGGGATGGAAAATTCTGTAAGGAGCTTAGCGGTAATGCTTTTCCTGTGGAAATAAGCTGCGAGAAACGCACCTTTGCCGGTGACATGCTTTTCACTCATAAAGGTATTTCCGGCCCGGCTGTACTTCAGATTTCCAACTATTGGCGACGTGGGTCAGCACTGGCCATCAACCTGCTGCCCCGTGAAGATATTTCTGAACTTTTTGAAGCGCATAAGGGCGAGAATATTGCTCTGCGTAATTTTCTGGCCCGTTTTTTCACCCGCAAGATGGTCGGGCTGCTCTTGGAAGGGCAGGACGGTGATACACCCGTCAGTCAGCTTACTAAAAAGCGGCAGACAGCACTGGCTGAACGCATTCATGCTTGGGTCGTTAAACCGCAGGGAACCGAAGGGTTTGCTAAAGCTGAGGTTGCCGCTGGCGGCGTTGATACCGCAGAAATTTCATCCAAAACCATGGAAGCCAAGAAAGTTCCCGGCCTTTATTTTATTGGCGAAGTGCTGGATGTGACCGGCTGGCTTGGCGGCTATAACCTGCAATGGGCATGGTCTTCGGGATACGCAGCCGCGCAATTTGTTTAAGATGATATATTGTGGTACTACTAAAAATATTTTTTTTATAAAAAGATTTGAGGCGCATTTTTTTACAGCCATATGGCATAGAATATGCTTTTATTAGTGTGTTCGCCTAGATATTGACAAAGTGGTATTGTATAAGTATTTCTCAGTTTCTATGCCTGCTTGAGGAGGGTTTCATGAAACGTACAGGTCGCTAAACTATGGTAAGCATTATTAAACGTTATTCTTTTGGTTTTAGAGTTAACACATAAGCTCTTTTGAGCCACTCATAATTTTCTTATGAGTCAAAAAAACGCACTTCAATGAAGTGCGTTTTTTTGACTCCTTATACTGAACCTTTCTTCCGCCACATAACAAAGAAATTGATCCCTGGGACGTTCCAGCCATGACTTTTGGCCCAAAGTTTGTGTTCGTCTCCTGGGTCAGGTTTTGTTACTTCAAAAAAATCTTTGCGTTCTCTCTCCCCCTTTATCCCATTAGGAAGGCCATCGAACAGGCAATGTTGAGAGCCGTCAGTATCTTGAACAAATTCATACTCTTTGGGCAGGGTCATTTCCAGTGTATGATTTAAAACGGGGCTAGATTGAGAGCAACAAAAAAAGAAGTCTTCCTTGTGACTTAAGCATTCTTCGAGTGTTACGAATGAAACTTCTTTTTTGTCTATGTGGATGTCTTCTTCAAATCCCATCCTTATCCATTTTTCATCCTTGTGGACCCAATATTTTTCATGATGCTTGTTGTCACTAACCTGTTTAGGCTGGCCGTGAATAAGTTCTGTTCCATCTAACTTAGCTGATAGTTTTGCTTCTTTGAGCCAGTCGCTAATAGACATGTCAGGAGCAAAAGTAGATGTGTATAAGCGAATTGGATAAATTTTAGTATTGACTGCTCCCTCACGCCAGTCAGGGATTACGATTTTAGAAGTCGATTTGTCTCTCCATCGAAAATATTCCGAATTATTAGGGTCTTGTGTGATTGTAATGTCGGTGTTGAGGTCATGGCGCAGCGGTTGGTTACAAAAAGCTTCACCGTATACATTTAATAGGTGATTGCAAAAACTTTCGCTTGCTTTGGAGTGTGTCCCAAATCGTTTCTCAACATAGTCTCGCCGCGAAGGCATGTTTTCAATTTTTAATTTGTGAGGGATATTTGATAATTTATCAAATCCTTCAATGATTGTCGGTCCGATAAGACTTTCCCAGATTAAGTCTAAGAAGACTTTTACTGCGAAAAAAGCTATCCCACCAAATGCAAATATGTAGCCTACGATCAAAAGTGGTCTTCGTATGTCATCAAGAAACCGTTTTGCCTCTGGATTAACCTGTGCCAGTTGCGGGTAGTGCTTACCCATAAACCATATAATAATGAACCCGATAACAGTGTTAACTATTACAAGTACCATACGAAAATATTCCCATTTTCGTATAGAGGATAAAAAACCTTTTATTTTTGACAGTTTCTCTCCCATACGTCCTCCCTTTTAATTAGTATGAAGGATATATAAGAAGAGCGCAGTTATTGCAATAAGCGTATTTTATAAAAATACCGTTGGTTGTTTAACTAGTAGCTTCCTTGATAACTTTAAGCAGGGTGTCGAAGTCAAAAGGCTTGCAGACGTAGTGTTTGATTCCGGCCCGTTTGAATTCATCGAAGGCATCTGAATAGCAATGCCCGGTCATGGCAATGATAGGTGTCTTGGATTTTTCTCCGAAAACAAATTCATCACGAATTCTTTCGATGGCCTCGTAGCCATCCATTTCCGGCATTTGGATATCCATCAGAATACAATCGAAATTCGATTCTTCAACCCTGTCGAGGGCTTCCAGACCGTTTGAGGCAACAGTAACTGTGTAGCCCTGCTTTTCCAGCAGGCGTGAAGCAGAGAGAGCATTAATTTTTTCATCGTCAACAAGAAGAATTTTCATACATATATATTAATAAGAAAAACTTTGAACTGTAAATTAGAAAGAACAAATAAAACCCTGCCCTTATAAAAAAGGACAGGGTTCCTGACTGCTGATAAAACGATATCTGCGCTGTCACTGCGAAAAAGGCTGAAACTCACGTATGCTAATACGTGTCGTTTCAGCCTTTGTTTTGTTCCTGGTATCCGGCACTTTCCCGACCGTCTGGCTGTATTGATTGTGCCAGTCCAAGGGGTGGACTTAATTACATTTCGTTAGGCAGTGCCTTCAGCTGTTCGTAAGTGTAGACGGGACCGTCCTGACATACGTAGCTGGTGCCGATGTTACAACGACCGCAGATACCAACACCGCATTTCATGCGTTTTTCAAGGGTGGTTACAATCTGATCATCTTTGAACCCGAGCTTGGCGAGTGCCTGCACGGTGAATTTGATCATGATCGGGGGACCACAGGTTACTGCTACTGCGTTTTTCGGCTTGGGTGCGATATCAAGGAGCACGTTGGGGATCAGGCCCACATTGTGTTCCCAACCTTCGTATTCCGCATCAATGGTCAGATGGGTGTCGAGGTCGTCGCGTTCAAGCCAATCGGGCAGTTCATACTGGTAAGCCATGTCCACGGGAGTCCTTGCGCCGTAGAGCAGGGTCATCTTACCGTAGTCTTTGCGGTTATCCAGCATGTAGTAGAGCAGGGTGCGCAGGGGGGCCATACCGATACCACCACCTACGAAGACGATATCTTTACCTTTCATGTCTTCGTAAGGGAAGTAGTTGCCCAGAGGTGCGCGAACGCCGATCTGGTCGCCTGCTTTCAGTGTATGCAGCTTATCGGTAACCTCCCCGGTACGCATTACGCTGAACTGCAGGTAATCCATGCGGGTAGGGGAAGAGTTGATTACGAAAGTGGATTCACCGATACCGAAGGCGGACAGCTGTCCAACCTGACCGGGCTCGAAGGTGAATTTTTCTTTGTAGCCGGGATCATTGAAGGTCACCCGGAAAGTCATAATATTGGGAGTTTCCTGAATGACCTCCTGAATGGTGGCCATCGCAGGAAGATAAGGATTACTAGCCATCTGCTTTCTCCTTTGCTTCGTATGCAATAGCGTTCAGGACGATTTCACGGATATCCACGCCCACGGGGCAGCTCTTGATGCAGCGGCCGCAACCGCAGCAGGAGATAACTCCGTCGTGCAGGTCAGGGTAGTAGCTGAATTTGTGACCGACTCTGTTTTTGAGGCGGTGAGCCTTAGTGGGGCGGGGGTTGTGTCCGCTGGCTTCCAAGGTGAAGGTGTTGGACATGCAGTTATCCCAGCTTCTGATGCGCTCACCTTTGACTCCGTCGGATTCGTCGGTGATGTTGAAACAGTAGCAGGTGGGACAGAGATAGGTGCATGCACCACAGCTCAGGCACTTGGCAGACTGTGCTTCCCAGAAGTCCATGTCGTCGAAAGCTTCGAGAAGCTTTGCGGGGGCTTTGGAAAGGTCGCGAGCTTCGCCCATGGACTGGTCGGCTTCTGCGCGGAACTTGTCAGCGTCAGCCTGTTTGGAACCGCCGTCTTCGAGCAGGGAACTGTCGAGGATGGATTCACCGCGTTCGCTGACTGCCTCAAGGAAGTAGCCGCCGTCAACGGGGACCATGAGCACATCTGATCCGGTGGGATCGGAAGGGCCGGATCCAACCCAGTTACAGAAACAGGTGGTCTCACCTTTTTCACACGCGAGAGTGATAAAGAAGGTGTTTTCCCTGCGGGCTTTGTAGTATACGTCCACGTGTTTGCCGTTCAGGTAAACACGGTCGAACATGGTGAATCCGCGAGCGTCACAGGGGCGGCTGCCAAAAACAACCCATGATGAAGTCGGAATGGTTTCCTTTACATCAAGAGCAACTTTCTCGGGATTCTCAAGATCTTTGATGTGGCTGAATTCCACGAGGGTTTCACTCTGGGGGAAGCAGGCCTTTTTAGGGGGCGCAGTTGCTTCACGTTCGATATTGAAACCTTTTTTGGAGTCGTAGGGCTTAAAGACAATGGAATCGCCCTCGTTACGGGGAGCGAGTACTTCGTGCTTCTGGCCCAGTTCTTCCAGCCATGCATATACTTTATCTGAGGTGATGAATTTTGCCATGGCTACCACTCCTTCTCCTTGATGGTCGGTTCGTCAATCTTGAAGGTCTGCAGCGGCGGAGTTGCTTCGGGATCAAGACCGGCTTCATAGTTGAAGACTTCCTTGATTTCCTTGTTGAACTTCTTCTTGAAGAGCAGGATGGGAATGTCTACCGGGCAGGCGCGCTGGCACTCACCGCACTCGGTGCAACGACCGGTGAGGTGGTAAGCGTGGATAACCTGGAACATCCACTTGTCGCGGACGTGGGCTTCCTGACTCAGCCAGTGCGGGTCGCGGGACTGTGCTACACAATGGTCGCGGCATACACACATGGGACATGCGTTACGGCAGGCGTAGCAGCGGATGCAGCGGTCCATCTCACCAAGCCAGAATGTGAATTTCTCTTCGGTGGACTTGGCTTCAAATTCTTCGAGATCTTTGTAGCCGTCTTCAAAGGAAGCAGTAGGCTTGATCTCTTCACCGACGAACTGGTCGGAGAGAACTGCGTTGGGGTAGCGGCAGGTCTGGCATTTGTCTGCAATGACATCAGCCATGGGCAGCTTGTGCTCTTTGCCTGCTACGGTGAGCTTCACTTCAGTGCCGCTTACTTCGCAGGATTCGACCATGCCCGCTTCGCCAACAGCGCGGCGGATCTTGACCTGATCCACAACACCGGAGCAGCCGAAACCGAAGATGGTCACGTCTTCGCGACTGATGAGGTTTTCCTGCAACAGTTCAACAACGCTGCGGCTGTCGCAGCCTTTAACCACGATACCGACCTTTTTGCCTTTCAGGGAGGGCAGGTAGGTGGCAAGGTTGTGCACGCAAAGTGCGTCCACTTTCAATTTATCTACATCTGCTTCACTGCGCATGAAGTGTGGAGTGGCATGCAGAGGATCGAAGCTGTCTGTCCAGCCGATGACCACATCAAGCTCAGACAGTCCGTCCTTAATTTGTTTTTTAAGATCTTCCAGATTTTTCACTCTGTTTCTCCTTGCGTGGAACAGCCCTGACTAGAGGGATTCTTCCATCAATTTGAGTGTCGCCTCAGCATCCGGGCCTTCGATCTTGCGGGCCGGGCCGAGTTTGTGAATCTGTTCGGTGAACTTGGTCACAACTTCCTGCCAGCGCTGGCCTTCTGATGCGGAAACCCAGGTGTAGTCGAAACGCTCGGGATCAATTCCCAGCATGGGGATGAACCTTTTGAGCATTTCCAGTCTGCGGCGGGCATAGAAGTTACCTTCAGCGTAGTGGCAGTCATTGGGGTGACAACCGGACACGAGCACTCCGTCCGCGCCGGACATGAGTGTCTTCACAATAAACAGAGGATCAATCCTGCCTGAACAGGGAACCTTGATGATTCTCAGGTCGGTCGGCTGGGTGAATCTACCTACACCGGCGGTGTCAGCACCACCGTAGGAGCACCAGTTGCAGAGAAAACCGACGATTCTGAGTTCTTTACCTTCTAGAACCGGCATACTGCGTTAACCTCCGCGAGAATCTGATTGTCAGTGAAGTGCTGGAGCTGGATTGCACCCTGAGGACAGGTCGCTGTGCAGATACCGCAGCCCTGACAAATTGTTTCAATCACCTCAGCTTTGGGCTGTCCGCGGAAGTCTACTTCTTTAATAGCTCCGAAGGGGCAGGTGCTGATGCATTTGCCGCAACCGATGCAGCGTTTGATATCAACTACAGAAACCGCGGGGTCACTTTCCAGCTGATCCTTGGCGAACATGGCCAGAACCTTTGCCGCTGCAGCACTACCCTGTGCAACAGAGGAAGGAATGTCTTTGGGACCCTGGCAGGAACCGGCGAGGAATACACCGGCGGTGTTGGTTTCAACAGGTTTCAGTTTGGGGTGCCCTTCCATAAAGAAACCGTATGCATCGTAGGAGATGCGCAGTTTTTTAGCGAGGTCGGAAGCACCGTGCGCGGATTCGGCACCTACTGCGAGGACAACGAGATCCGCATCGACTTCGACCTGATCGCCCATGAGGGTGTCAGCACCGCGTACAACGAGCTTGTCTCCTTTGGGGTAGATCATGGATACGCGACCGCGAATGTAACGTGCGTTGTATTCTTCCTGTGCTCTGCGGGTGAATTCGTCGAACATTTTACCCGGGGAACGGATATCCATGTAGAATACGTAGGACTGTGAATCCGGGCAGTGGTCTTTGGTCAGGATGGCCTGCTTTGCAGTGTACATGCAGCAGAAACCGGAGCAGTAGGGACGGCCGATGGATTTATCACGGGAGCCCACGCACTGAATGAAAACCACGTTTTTGGGTTCCTTGCCATCGGAAGGCCGCTTGATGTGTCCCTCGGTGGGGCCGGAAGCGGAGAGCATACGCTCGTACTGCAGGGAGGTGATTACGTCGGGGTACTGACCTCCGCCGTATTCGCCGTATACAGTCCAGTCTACGAGATCAAAACCGGTAGCAGCAACAACCGCACCGACTTCTTCGACTACAAACTCATCGACCTGATCGTATACGATTGCATCAGAGGGGCAGACCTTGGCGCAGACGCCGCATTTATCGCGTTTGATTTTAATGCAGAAGTTGGGGTCAATAACCGCTTTCTTGGGGATAGCCTGCGGAAAGGGGATATTGATGGCGGTGGTTTTACCCAGTTCTTCGTCAAAGGGGTTGTCAGCCTTCTTGCTGGGGCATTTTTCCATGCAGATACCGCAACCGGTACATTTGTCCCAGTCAACATAAGTGGCTTTTCTTTTAACTTTGACGGAGAAGTTACCAACATAACCGTTTACTTCTTCAATCTCAGCGCAAGCGTAGAGAGTGATGTTCGGATGCTGGGCAACGTCAACCATACGGGGGCCGAGGATACAACTGGAGCAGTCCACTGTGGGGAAAGTCTTATCCAGTTTAGCCATCTTACCACCGATGGAAGAGGTCTTTTCAACAAGGATAACTTCGAGGCCGCCGTCAGCGCAGTCAAGAGCTGCCTGAATACCGGCGACACCACCACCGACAATCATAACCCTTTTGTTCATGTCAAAGTACTTGGCATGCAGGGGCTTGTTGTTGAGCAGTTTAGCCGCAGCCATGCGAACAAGGTCAACAGACTTGTTGGTATTGGCTTCGCGGTCGCGACCAATCCAGGAAACGTGTTCGCGGATGTTAGCCATCTCGAAGAGGTAGCGGTTGAGACCGGCTCTTTCGAGGGTTTTGCGGAAGGTGGGTTCGTGCATTCTGGGGGTACAGGATGCTACAACCACGCCGTCGAGCTTGTGTTCCTTGATTGCTTCTATGATTTCGTCCTGTCCGGGTTCAGAGCAGGCGTACATTGTATCAGTTGCGAAAACAACACCGGGGAATTCACGCGCGGCTTCTGCAACAGCGGCAGTGTCCACGGTACCCTCGATGTTAGTCCCGCAATGGCAGACAAAAACTCCAATTTTCATTTAAGTCTTCTCCTTAGCAGGGTTTCCGCTATTTTTTTCTCTTCTTTGCCGATGGCATCGATAGCTTTACGGGGGCTCACGCAGAGCTTGTCCATTCCAAGTTCTTTTTCACTCATGCCGAGAGCGAGACCCATAAGTTGGGTGTAGTAGAAAATGGGGATGTTATGCTTGGCTCCTGTGGCGGAATTGATCTGAGTCTGGCGCAGATCAAGGTTCATTTGACACAGTGGGCAGGCGGTGACCAGTGCATCAACACCAAGGTCATCCGCTACATCAAGAAGCTTCCCGGAGAGTTTCATGACCACATCCTTGCGGGGGATACCGAAAGAAGCACCGCAGCATTCTACCTTCAAAGGAAAGGGCAGAACAGTTGCGCCCATGGCTTTCATGATGTTGTCCATGGCCATGGGGTGCTCGGGGTCATCGAAGTTCATGACTTCCGGGGGACGGTTCATGATGCAGCCGTAGTAAGCAGCAACTTTGAGTCCCTTGAGCGGTTTGATGGTGCTTTTCTTCAGTGCATCGAGACCGAAGTCTTCAACAAGAATCTGAAGCACGGATTTGGTTGCGACCCCGCCTTTGTAGGGAGTGTCCAGCAGTTTGTTGACCTTCTCGCGCATTTCATCTTTCTGCATACGATGTTCTGCGGTCTTGAGGTTGGTCAAGCAACTGGGACAGGGGGTGATCGCGGTATCCAGATCCATTTTTTCCACCAACTGCAGGTTGCGTGCAGAGAGTGCGCTGGACAAGGAATGGTCCACGGTGTGAGCCGGGGTAGAGCCGCAGCAGCTCCAGTCGGGGATGTCGGTGAGCCTGATGCCCAGCTTGTCACAGACAGACCTGGTGGACATATCATATTCCATGGATGTTCCGGCACCGGAACATCCGGGATAGTAGGCATATGTTAAGGAATCACTCATTTCCTGGACTCCTCTTCGAATCTTTTGAAGATCTTTTTAATTTCATCCTTGCCCTGAATTTCGTGGGGTTTGAAATGCATCTTGCCCTTGGGCAGCACTTTCGGTCCCAGATCAAGATCAGTCCAGAATCTGCCTGTTTTGGCTACGTAAGCCGCAAGCAAACCAACTTCAAATACTCGACCGTTATTTTCAACTGAATCGAGGAAGCTGTCCCAGAATTTCTTGACCGTGGGTACTGGAGCGTGTCCTTCCCTGCGGGCCATGTGGCGCAACACATCCATGATGTGAGCCACGTCGATGTTGTTGGGGCACCTTGTGGTGCAGGATTCACAGGTCGCGCAAAGCCAGATGGATTTGCACTTGAGCACAGTATCCTTCTGCCCTGCCTGAACCATACGCATGATTCTGCTAACTGGGATGTCGTACGCAAAAGTGTACGGACACCCCGCGGTACAGTTACCGCACTGGTAGCAAAGGGACATGTCCTGCCCGCTTTCTTTTTCTACCTGTTTGACAAAATCGGCATCGTAAGTCTTAGTAATATTTACTATTCCCATAAATGAGTAGCCGCCTTTCCGCTTTAAAAGTCCGGTGGAGCGAACCTTTAGTTTTCGTAGATTGGCTTAAAGATTATTGACAGAGTATGGATTCTTAAGAGGGGGTAGTCTGCCAGAAGTTCCATACTTACCGCAAGAGATAATAACGACTTTCAGCCGGTTTTATTTTCATCGGAAGTTTTTGTTAATGTGCAATGTAAAATTTTTATAGTTTTGCAGATTAAGTTGTATGCAAAAATGACGATATAGAAATAGTTTTAATGTAGCGTTAAGTATGATTGCAGTGTGTGATAGTAAAGTTGATGTGGTTCTTAAGTGTTTGGTTATGTGCTTTTTTTAGTGTTAACTTTTTTATGTCAGATTATTAGGGGGTTTAGGTGTTGTTTGTTTGTTTCGTTTTTATTACAAAGGTGTATCTGAGTCGTTGATTTGCCCTTCACTTCTATATAAAAAAGGGGTAGTTAAAACGCTGTATCTATTATATTACACTGTCGAAAGTTGTTCGTCAGTTGTCTTAACGTACATGAAAGTGATGTTTGAGGCATGGTTTTGAGGGATGCGGACTATCAAAACAGCGGGGTTATTATGTCTGATAGAGGTTTTACCGTAAGGATTGGGGTGATTCTGGCGGTGATTGTTGTGTTAAGCTGTTCGTTTGCCGGATACGGTATTACGGATTCAGCTGTATATGTGGGCTCTGAGGCATGCGAGGAATGTCATGAAGTTGAGTACCACAATTACAAAAAATTTTCTAAAAAGGCGCACTCGAGCAAAAGAGTAAAAATTATGGCATCCGATCTGGAAGCCGATGAACTTAAGGAGTGTTTCACTTGCCATGCCACCGGATACGGGAAGCCCGGAGGTTTTATTTCATTTGAAGAGACTCCGCATCTTGCTAATGCAGGATGTGAAGTCTGCCATGGTCCCGGATCCCTTCATGCCGAAGACGGTGATCCTGATTTGATAAAAAGAAAAATGACCATTGAAGAATGCGAAGTCTGTCACAACTCTGAACGAGTCAACAATTTCAACTACAAGCCGCTGATTTTCGGCGGTGCACACTAGGGGGGATGCTATGAAATTTATTAAGACCTCCCTCGGCAACAAAGTTCTGGTTTTGACATCACTGCTTACCGCGACTGTATTTATAGGCCTCTTTCTGGCGAATTCTTTCTGGCAGCGAACTACGATGATGAAAGAGATTGAAAGGAATGCCTACAAAACTTCGGACATGTTGCAGCTCGCCATCCGTGAACCGATGGCGAAAGGTGATAACAGGGCTACAACAGAAAAGTTTGCCACAGTTTCCAAAAAATATCCTGATGTTGAAATTTACCTGACCAACTTTAAAGGCAACATTACATATTCCACAAACAAGGGAGACATCCGTTCCGATATTGATTCAAAAATTAGCGGTGAAGGAATTAACGCCCTTATCAATCGCAGTCTTAAAAATCCTCTTAAGGATGGAATCCTTTCTGAAATTGGCGACAGGGAAGTTTTTGTCGAGGTAGAAACCATCAAGAATGAAAAGACCTGCCACCATTGCCACGGTAGAAGGCAGCCTGTGCTGGGCACACTGGTTATGGTACAAGATGTATCGCCCCAGTTTGCAGCATTTCATGTCTCCCAGTTAAAGGGTGCGGGACTTTCTTTCGGTGGTTTTGTTTCATTGCTTGCTGCGCTGCTTTTTTTCATGCGTAGATCAATTGTTAACCGTATTCAGGTTATCTCCGATGCTACCAGCGATTTTGCACAAGGTAATCTTGATGCCCGGTTTGCAGTTAACAGTAGTGATGAACTTGGTTCTCTTGGGGATCACCTTGGCGAAATGGCTCGTCAGATCAAGGATCAATTAGTCTACAACCGCGGCGTTCTCAGCGGCATCACCGTACCTATGATTGTAACTGACGGGGAAAACAAAATTGATTTTGTTAACGGCCCCATGCGCCGGATTCTCAATAAGCCTGAAGATGCTCTTCTTGGAACAAATGTAGGAAGTTTCTTTAAGATTGAAGGGAAATCGCTTACTGAAACTGCAATTGCCAGTGGCGATTGTCCCGAAGGCCTGCTTCGTTTCACGCGTGAGGATGGAGTTGAATTTCCGCTTCGTTATCGGGTTTGCCCATTGCTGAATGCCGAGGAAGAAACCGTCGGTGCTATTGCTGTGATGGTTGACCTCACGGAAGAAGAAACCAGCCGCAAACATATTGAGCAGCAGCAGGCAGCATTGCTTGAAGTTGCTAACGAAGTTACCGAAGTCTCAAGTGCCTTGCTGTCTTACACGACTGAACTTTCGCAGCAGATGAATGAATTGACTTCCGGCGTTGATACCACTGCCATGCAGACTGGACAGGTCGCAACAGCCATGGAAGAGATGAACGCTACCGTACTTGAGGTTGCCCAGAATACCGGTGAAACTGCTGAAGCTTCCGACAGAGCGAACTCTGTCGCCCGTGACGGTGGTCAGGTGGTCAGCAACACTGTTTCCGAGATTCATATTGTTACTGAAACCACAGAGAAGCTTTCCGATATGCTGGCCGATCTTTCTGAACGGGCTATAAATATCGGTAAAGTTATGTCTGTAATTAATGATATTGCCGACCAGACCAACTTGCTGGCACTTAATGCCGCTATTGAGGCTGCCCGTGCCGGTGAGGCCGGACGCGGATTCGCTGTTGTTGCTGACGAAGTCCGCAAGCTTGCAGAAAAGACCATGGGGGCAACCAATGAAGTTGAGACAGCTATCTCCATGATTCAGCAGTCTACTGATCAGGTTGTTTCCGAAATGGGCGGAGTTCGCGGCAGGGTTGAAAACACCGTACAGATGGCAGAGGGTGCAGGTGGCGTTCTTGACCAGATTGTTAATGAGTCTGAAACCATTGCCGATATGGTCCGGGCTATCGCCACAGCAGCTGAACAGCAGACTGCAACCAGTGACGAGATCAACAACAGTGTCACCGAGATCAATAGTTTATCACAGGCTCTGTCCGATGGTATTCAGAATGCCAATGGTAACATTCAGGAAGTAGCCGATATGGCTCAGCAACTAAGCAAGCTTGTTGAGCGTTTCAAGTAATTTTGAAAATATAAAGTAATTAAAATACCCCCTTCCGCTCGCTATGGAAGGGGGTATTTTCGTGTCTTTGGAAAAGAGCTTAACGCCAGCCTTTGCCGGAGTTACTGAAAATTTCTGTAATGCGGATATTTTTTACAGGCTTGAATTTATTGGCGCGTGCTTCTTGCGGAGTCTTTCCCCTGCTTTCGTAAATAGTCTCAATATATTTGAGCAGTCCGACCATACCTTTAGTTTTAGCACTGGTTTTCTTGACCTTGCATGAAACAGTATCCGGGGAGATTGCATGGTAACGTGCCAGATATGTGCCGTCCTTTAATGGTAATATTTCCATGCGGCTGAAGCCCTTGATGTGGCTTTTGTTGAGCTTGACTACCCAGCCGATGGCGAAATTTTTGAATGCGGCCAGTTCTTCCGGGCTGCCGGGCTGGGATGCCTGTGCTGTTGTGCAGAGCAGCAGGCAGATAAAGAGTGATGTCAAAAGCTTGCGGGCTGATCTCATCTGGTTCTCCAAATTGCGAAAGGGTGGAAGCTTTGAAACTTCCACCCTTTATAATCATTTAAGACTTCTAGTCTTCTACATCAATTTCAACGCGGCGGTTGAGTTTGCGTCCTTCTTTGGTTTTGTTGTCATACTTGGGGTTCATTTCGCCGTAGCCTTTAACTTGGAGGCGTTCAGGAGCGATGCCGTTAGCTGCAAGCCAGTCGGCAACGGACTTGGCCCTACGCTCGGAGAGACCCTGATTGTATGCTTCAGAGCCGGAGGAGTCGGTATGACCGCCAACCATAACATTGAGGTTGGGGAATTCTTCCAGCATGGTTGCTGCTTCAGTCAGGGCAGGAATCATTTCGTCAGTGATTTTGTACTTGTCGAAACCGAAGTTGAAGTTACGGAAAACGATTTTTTCCTGAACAGGTACAACCGGAGCAGCGATGATAACTTTTTCGACTACTTCAACAATGAGTTCTTCTTCCTGAGTGTAAAATACATCCTGAGCGAACTTATCGAGAACTGCCTTGTCGGCAAGTGCGTTTGCGTCAACGTAAACGCCACAGGGAGTCTTGCTGGCAAGACGCTTGAGGGTGGCCTTACCGCTTGCAGTATCTGCAACGCTGATGATGTGCAGGCAGAAGCGGTCACCATATTTTTTCGCCATGTCGGAGACAATAAGTGAAGGATTGCGACCGGAGTTGGTCAGACCGTCAGATACGAAGATAACTGCAAATTTTCCGTCCCATCCTTTAAGTACTTTGTCGAGATCGGCAAAGCCTTTACCCATGGGAGTGGACTGGAAAAAGGGGAGTTCACTAGGGACAGAAGCAAGGCCTTTCGCCATGGCAGCTCTGGTGAACATGGATTTAGGTGAGTATGTTGCAAAATCGGGCATTGCGTATAGCGCAGAGTCGTAGCCCAGTTCGGGAACAACGTTGTTTAGTCTTTTCAGTGCGTTGAGTCCGGCAATAATTTTAGGGGTGCCGGTAGAGCCGTATGTCTGGGACATGGAGGGAGATGTGTCTACAAAATATGCGAACGCATCAACTTTGGGTTTTAGGATAATGTGGGATTCAGCAAGAGCAAGCGAGCCGAAGGCCAGAAGAGCGGCTAAGGCAACTGTCAGGATTAATACGACTTTTCTGTTATGCATTATAAAAGTCCTCCGGTAAGTAGGTTAACGGTTATTTAACGGCATTATTTACTTCTACCAAAATTAAGGCATGGAGAGGTCTTTATCAACAGTTTTGTATTATTTTTATGGTTCATCTTAGATTTCTGCGTTGGCAAAGTGCTTTTCAAGCATGATTTTCAAAATGGTGCGGTCTGTATCAATCATTCCTTGCGTACTTAACGTTCCGATGTTCTGCATGGTCTGTTCTGGAGAAACTCCGATGATGCCATCGGTGGAGTGTACATTTACGCCATGAACGGCGAATAGTGCGGCCTGTACAGCTGTCCCGGCTGCTGTTGCCAGCTTAAGTGCGCAGCCGGATTTGGCTCCATCACAGATAATTCCGGCGAGATCTTCGGTCAGGTTGGTGATGGCACCTGCCATATGGTTGGTGGTGCCGCCCATGAGATACGTTACCCCGGCAGTTGCTCCTGCCCCGGCTGCTACTGAACAGCCGCAAACTGCTGAAAGTCGTCCTGTTTGCGCTTTGACGTAGGCAGTTACGAGATGGCTGAGAGCGATTGCTTCCAGCATGGTCCGTTCGGAGCAATCCACGTATTCGCGGACAGCATGGATGGGCAGGATGGCAGTGAGTCCATGGTTCCCTGAACCACCGGAACTCATAGCCGGAAGTTTAATGCCGCCCATTCTTGCGTCAGATGCCGCAGAGGTGATGATGCGTGCCGAGAGGATCATATCCCTGCTTAAAATTTTCATTCGTGCGAGTTTTTCAAAGGTTGCACCAACTCCAAGCCCGGAGCCGTGCTTAAGTCCGTAATCTGCAAGGCGCATGTTGTAGATGACCCCTTCTTTAAGGAATTCAAAATCCTGATCATCAAGATCGCTGATCATGTCAACAAGGTCATCAAGTGAGAGCGTTTTGATGAAATCCTCAAGTTTAGAAACATCAGCTTTCTGAGCCTGATGGTTTTTGACCAGATTCGAGTCTTTGACAGGCTCACCGTCAATAGTCAGGGAAATTATATTGTCGTGGACACCTTCAATAATTGTCTCAACTATGTTTGATCCAAAAGTCAGCAAAGCGCGAACATAAATGCCGTGCCTATCTTCAAGAAGATTTACAGTGACGGGATGGGTGTCTTTGTATTTACAGGCATCCTTGGTGCCGTGTTCATTCAGAGGTTCGAGTACTTCAAGGCCGAGGGAGGGGTCGCCGTGCAGGGCCCCCAGGGCTGCTGCCGTATCAAGCCCGTTCAGGCCTCCTGTACCAGGGATGATTACAGCAAGTCCGTTTTTATAAATGTTCGGGTCTACCCAGACTTCAATCTTATCCGGCCTTTTACCGGGCATGACCGAGGCTGCTGCAGCGGTGGCAAGAGCAATTGCTACCGGCTCTGTACAGCCCAGTGCCGGAGATACTTCAAGGTGCAGGATTTCTTTAACTGAATACGTCATGATACTCTCGGTTTTTAAGGTGTTGCTTTGATGTTGAATTACTCGTTTGCCAGCACTGGAAAACTACACTTGTAAATAAAGTCTAGAAAAAATCATAATAAACATTTTGTTTTAATAAACATAGTAAGAAGATAAAACGAATCAAGATTAAAAACAATGTTTGTATAGTTAAATTTGATTTGTAATGTATAATATGATGTGTAATTTGTATTCGTTTTGTTGTTTACAACACGATTTGTTTGTTTCTTGGTGGGTTTTTATTTAAAAAGTGTTGTTTCAGGTAAAACGGCAATGTTGAATGTGATGTTCTGCTTGAAATTTGGTGTAAATCAGCTCTTTTAACTTAATTGTAGTTGAAAAGTGTCTGAAAAATAAGTAACATCCGGCAACTTATATTGTATGATAGTATTAATAGATATTTGTATCTGCTTAAAATAGCTGGAGAAATATATATGTATATTGTAACTGGCGGCGCCGGATTCATCGGCAGTGCCATGGTTTGGAAATTAAACCAGATGGGAATCGACGATATTTTGATCGTTGACAACCTTGCGAAAACTGAGAAATGGAAGAATCTGGTTAACCTTCGTTACGAAGATTACATTCACAGAGATCAGTTTTTCAAATTTATCCTTGAAGGTGATGATCCTTTCAAAACCGATGCAGTAATTCATATGGGTGCCTGTTCCTCCACAACAGAACAGGATGCGGATTTCCTTATGGAAAACAACTACCGTTATACCCAGATGCTTTGCCGCTTCTGCCTCCAGCACGATGTACGCTTCATCAACGCTTCCAGTGCCGCAACTTACGGTGACGGCCGCTTTGGCTTTGATGATGATCATGATGGCATTGACCGCCTTCAGCCCATGAACATGTACGGCTACTCCAAACAGCTTTTCGATCTTTGGGCGAAGCGCGGCGGAGTGCTCGACAAGCTGGTCAGTCTCAAATTTTTCAATGTATTCGGACCCAACGAATATCATAAAGACGACATGAAGAGCGTTATCTGCAAGGCTTTCCACCAGATTGGTGAAACCAAGGAGATGAAGCTGTTCAAGTCCTACAAGCCTGAATATCCCAACGGCGGACAGAAGCGTGACTTTGTATACATCAAGGACTGCGTTGACGTTATGTGGTGGTTCCTTGAGAACCCGCAGGCTAACGGTATCTTCAATATCGGAACCGGACAGGCTCGCGAATGGAATGAGCTTGCACGCTCTGTTTT
>DDLU01000027.1 GCA_002340305.1 Desulfovibrio sp. UBA2564 | reverse complement strand
TCTATTTTAGGACGGCTCAAAAAGATTTAATTTCTTGGCTTGCTCGTAGACATCAACTGAAATTATATTCAGCGTTAAAAGTGCTGCAACGACTTCGATGTTTTTCTCTGTGGCGTAAATTTCTGCTGTGAGATATTGCGCATCTGTCAGGATTTGTTTGTTTACCAGCCAGCTCCTAAGGTCCTGAGGTTTATCCTTGGGTTGTGCCGCCTTTGCTTCAGTTTTGATCCCGGCTTTTAGAAACGTTTTTAAGTCTTCAAGGCGTTTTGAGAGTTCTTTGCGTTTGTCGCGCAGGCTTTGTTGTGCTTCAACTAAATCCTTCTCTTTTTGGGCGAGGGCATTATTTTTTATTTCGAAGTTGCCATTGATAGTTTTGCAGATAATTATTGTGGCTACAGTTCCGATGATTACTAATATAGTGGTAAAGGTCATGGTTACGATATTTGGTAGTTGTGTCTCAGCTGCTATGACTCATCTTGTACAAGATCAAGGTCATCTAAGCGCCTTTGGGTATCAGCTATCTCTTTTTCAATTAAACTGATTTCAGAACGAACTTTTTCCATAGATTTTTCCATGTGTTGCTCTTTCAGTTCATATGCTTTTACTCGTTGTGCATATTTTGCATTTTGTGCAGAGTATGCTGAATAAATAATGAAAGCAAAAATTATGATTGTTATTGATGCGACAAGTATTTCCGTCATTCTAACTCGTTCCTGTTCGTATATAGTGCAGAAACCATAATTAATATATCCTACTTGTTCAAGAGAAAATAGCTATCTGTTTAGAATAATATGTAATGTATGTTCCAGATTTAATTAAATGGATAATTCAGGGCATAATACGGTTTATATTTTTTTTTAGCTGGGGTAATCTGCTGATAGGATTATAAAATTATGCTTTGCGATGAGGGTCGGCATGGATAAAGATGAACTGTTTGCAGATGATGAATTGCTTTTTTCCGGTGAGGAAATTGAAGATTCGGCTGCCCATGAGGTTGAACCGTGGAAAGTGCTTATTGTTGACGATGAGCCTGATGTTCATTCCATGACCAGAATGGTGCTTGGTGATTTTATGTTTGAGCAGCGTCCTCTTGAATTCATCAGTGCTTATTCCGGTGAAGAGTCAATTGAGATATTGAAAGCATCCTCCGGTTTTGCCGTTATCCTGCTTGATGTTGTTATGGAAACTAATACGGCAGGTCTCGATGTTGCGGCTAAGATACGAAATGAACTCAATAATCAGTTCATTAGGATAATCCTCAGGACCGGGCAGCCCGGTTTTGCACCGGAGCATAAGGTTATCACAGAACTTGATATTAATGACTACTGGCAGAAGGCAGAGCTTACTTCGCGAAGACTGACCACTTCCATGACTACAGCTTTGAGGTCCTATCGTGATTTGCGCAAGATTGAACTAAACCGTGACAGTCTTGCC
Source organism: Desulfovibrio sp. UBA2564 (assembly GCA_002340305.1). Taxonomy (GTDB): domain Bacteria; phylum Desulfobacterota; class Desulfovibrionia; order Desulfovibrionales; family Desulfovibrionaceae; genus Maridesulfovibrio. The sequence continues at coordinate 5,416 of DDLU01000027.1, read as the reverse complement.
CAGATGGCAAAGTCTGTTGCCCACCAGATTCGCAACCGTACGATGACCATTAATGGTTTTGCCAATCTGGCTTCCCGCAAGTTAGGTCCTGATTCCGAGGCTGCGGAATATTTGGAAACAATTGCTCACGAGACAGCCCGGTTGGAAGATATTGTAAACAGTGTGTCGGCTTTTGCTGCTATTGACAGCTGTGATCATTGCAGTGCTGAAATCAAAGAGGTCGCGCAAAAGGCTATTGATATCTGCCGGGAGTATGCGGCAGAGCTTAAGAAAGATGTGGTATTCGATCTTGATATTGCCGAGCTTAGCGTAGATTCCCGCCCTGATTTATTGTCGAAAGTGATAGTCGAGATTGTATCGAATGCAGTCTTTTTTGCTGATGCCGAGCAGCCTCGTGTGAGGATTGAGGTCAAGAAACAAACCACAGCCTGTTTTCTTGTTGTTGCGGATAATGGCCCATGCATTTCTGAGGAGGATTTGCCATATATTTTTGATCCCTTCTTTACAACGCGTCCTGAGGCTGTTGGAATGGGCTTAAGTATTGTAAACAGAATTGCCAATGGTTATAACTGGAATGTGGACGTTTCCTGTTCGGGTGAAAGGGGAGCTGTTTTCACGTTGATGATGCCCCTGTGAGATTAAAGTGAGGTCAGTTTATGGTAGACGGTCCTGTTGAAAATGATGAGCTTTTCTTTGCTGATGAAACCCCGGAAGAATCTCGTGCGGTGCGTCATAAACCTTGGAAAATTTTGATCGTCGATGACGAGGAAGATGTTCATAGTACAACCCGTCTTGTTCTGGCTGATTTTGCTTTTGAAGGCTCCAATTTGGATTTTTTTAGTGCTTATTCAGCGGAAGAAGCCGTTTCTGTTCTGAAAGAACATCCTGAAATTTCAGTTGTTTTGCTTGATGTGGTCATGGAAACCAACCACGCAGGTCTGGAACTTGTCAGAACTATCCGTGAAGAGATGAAGAATACAATGGTGCGGATCATTCTCCGTACCGGACAACCGGGGCAGGCTCCTGAACGTCAGGTCATCATTGAATACGATATCAACGATTATAAACACAAAGCGGAACTGACCGCGCAGCGTCTCTTCACATCTGTTCTATCCGCGCTTCGATCTTATAGGGATTTGCAGGTTATCGAGCAGAACCGTAAGGGGTTGAAACATATAATTGAAGCTTTAGGAAGTCTTTTCAAGCAGCAGTCGGTCGGGCGTTTAGCCCAAGGAGTGTTGACGCAGGTTATTTCACTTATCGGGTTGCGCGATTCTGTTTACCTTGAGGGGGATGGAGTTGCTGTTTCTAGTCCGGATAAGGGAAAGATGCGGATTATTGCGTCAACAGGTAAGTATGCATCCTGTAATGCATCCATAGATGAATGCGCAGTCCTTTCGGCCCAGACCAAAGGGCAGCTTGAACGGGTTCGTGCGAAAGGTTGTGGATGCTTCGATAATAATGATTATATCGGCTATCTGCCGACTTATCAGAAAGGTTCACACCTGCTTTATGTTGAAAATTGCGGCGATGGATTCAGCGAACAGGATGAAGATCTGCTGAGAATCTTTTCGGATAACGTCGGTGTTGCATTTGATAATATCTATCTGAATCAGGAAATCCTTGATACGCAGAAGGAAATCGTGCGTATGTTGGGTGAAGTTGTGGAGTTCCGGTCCAAGGAAACAGCTTTTCATGTTATTCGTGTCTCTGAAATCGCAAGAATTTTAGGATTGGCAGTTGGCTTGGACTCTGTTCAGGTTGATGAACTTTACTATGCCTCACCAATGCACGATGTCGGTAAAATCGGTATCCCCGATTCAATCCTGCTTAAGCCCGGTAAGCTTGATGAAAAGGAAATGGAGATCATGCGAAATCATACCGAAATAGGATACAATATCCTTAGGTCCAGTAACCGCAAGCTCCTCAAGGCAGCTGCGACAATCGCCCATGAACATCATGAGTACTGGGATGGTTCGGGATATCCGCAGGGATTGAAAGGTGATGAGATCAGCATTGCCGGGCGAATTATTTGTATCACAGATGTTTTTGATGCACTATGTAGTGAGCGTATATACAAGCAGGCTTGGGAAGTTGAGCGGGCATTGGAATTTTTGAAATCAAACCGGGAAACAATGTTTGATCCTGAATTGGTTGATCTGTTCTTTGAAAATCTAGAGAAGATAATGGCGATCAGGGAAAAGTATAAAGATGAGTTTTAGGTATAAAAAAAGGGAGACAGCTGACTCCCTTTTTTTATGATTTTGTTTTGGATTATTTTTTCTTCTTCCAAGAATTCTCTTGGCCTTTAGCAAGGCGCTTAATGTTATCCCGGTGAGTCCAGAACAGGAGTACGGTCATACTGCAAGCTAGCGGAACCATGCCGATGGAGCCTGTTATCAGTGAGAAGAAAGGTAGTGCTACTGCAAAGGTGAGTGATCCCATGGAAACGAATCCAGAGAGAGCAATTACAGCCAGCAGGCAGATGATGGAGTAAATAGTTGCAACCGGAGCCAGTGCCAGAAAGACACCGATGGTGGTTGCAACTGCTTTCCCGCCTTTCATATCAAGAAAGATGGAGAATACGTGTCCGAGCACTGCTGCTGCAGCTACGAGAGAAATAAAAATCCAGTTATGGCTGTACTGGCAAGCCATAAGTACGGGGATGAAACCCTTGGCTACATCAAGAATCAATGCCGCAACTCCGTACTTGAATCCACAAAGACGGGCCACATTTGTGGCACCTGTGCTTTTGCTGCCTTCGTTGCGAATATCGAGGTTGCAGCAAATTTTACCGATGAAAAGGCCAAAGGGAATCGATCCCAGAAAATAAGCGAATACCAGCCAGAATATCCAGAGCATGCGCTAACTCCTTTAAGTCTTTTTCCGTTTCAGTCTTATCCTATTTACCCTTCCCGTTGCATTCCCCCTCTGCGGGACGGGCGGACAGACTGTAGGTTTCTTTTTATGTCGGTTGATTACGCCATGCAGGCTCAAAAACCGCACTTACATATATGCTAATTCCAGCAAAAATAATAGCTGGAAATAAGTGACTGTTCTTCCCGCTGTTATTCTTCCATTGCTTCAACAACCCGTAGTTCGTTGGTTAGCGGATCAATTTTATTGAAGCGAATCTGGAAGCCCTGACCGGGGTAGAGCTTATCACCCAGCATGGGACGCGGGACTCTGACGTTAATCTGAATTTCAGGCATAGCCAGTGTTGCGAGAGGGCCATTGTCGTCTACCACAACCGCATGGTGCCAGCCTTTCCGGTTCTGCGCCAGATAGAGCAGCTTCCAGTAACGGGGCCTGAATCTCTGAATTTTAATTACAGACTGCAAACGCAGTTGTAGACTTTCAGCAAGTGATTTCAGGTCGTCTGCATCCCACTTGGGCTGTCCTTCAACAAGGTAATGGCAAAGCTGAGCCATGTTGATGAAGTCTGCATAACGACGTAGGGGCGAGGTGATGGGGCTGTACCCACTGACAGCCAAAGTGGCGTGTTTCTTGGGCGTAGTGTCCATCTGCGGGGGAACCATCTGGCGCACCCGCATGTAAATTTCGTGAGGCTCGGTAACGATTCCGCTCAGATCGGAAGGTAATGCAATGTCCTGCGTGCGGTAAAGCAGTGGGAAGCCGTTGTCTTCCGCAAATTTACCCAAGCCGGAGTTGGCGAGGATCATAAATTCACTGATGATCTGATCTGCGCGGGTGGTCTTTTCCTTTGCAGACATGATAACTTTGGTCTGCTGCGGCCAGCCTTCGAGGGAAAGTTCCGGTTCCGGTCTGCGGATGACGATAGCCCCGTGTCTGATGCGTTCCTGCAAAAGTTTTTCGGAAAGCTCGTAAGCCAGAGCCATCTCGGCATCAGAGCCGTCTTCAAGCATCTGCTCAACTGCAAGATAGGTTGAGTTGTCGGTGATCCTGACCCAGCCGTTATGCGGAGCAATGGATTGCAGGATACCGTGCTCGTCCAGCTCAAAAGTTGTTACCAATGCAGGGCGGACTTCCCCGGCAAAAAGACTGAAAGCACCAATGCCGAGTGCTTCAGGCATCATGTGGCTGGTGCCTTCGGGCAGATAAACACTGGTCCCGCGATTCATGACAGCCTGATCAAGATCGGAACCGAAATCCCAATCGAGGCAGGGGCGGGCGAGAGCGATGGTCAGGGTATATCCGCCGTCTTCCTTTTTTTTGAGATTGAAAGCATCATCAATATCTTTGGTGGTCGCGGAATCAATACTGCGCATGGGCAGAGGGCAGGGATCACCTGCTTTTGTCTCTATAATTCTAACCAGTCTTTCCACTTCAACGCTGTGTGCCTCTGCCCAGCTGTCATCAGGGATGTATTCAGCTTCATCCAACAGGTAGTTGTGATGCGGATGAATGATTCCCCAGCCTTGGGCTAACAGCAGTGGCAGATGCGGATGATCAGGTAAACCTTTGCGCAGGGCAGACCACATCTTGTTGGATTTATCTTCGTTCAGCCCGGAAATGCGGTCCATGAGGAAGGATTTGAGACCTTCTTCGATTACATCGGACATAGCCGGAATCTGGTCCGGTCTGATTTTTCCGCCGGATTCACGGGCAGTCCAGATTTTTTTAAATAAGTCCTGCCCGACACTCATAATTTCTTCATGAGCCTTCTCTTCGGCTTGCTGTTTCAGGCGAAGGTCTACTTTTTCCTGAGTGTAGATGATGAATTCGGGCGGCTGAAATTTGAAATGTGTCTTGGCCGCGATCATGGCCCGTCCGAGGGCGGAGATTCGGTCCGCATCCGGTTTTTCCCAGATAAGTCCGGCAAACCAGTCCAGTGGAGCTTTTTCAACTTCACCCTGGGCCAGCTCCCATATTTCCATGGTATCAAGTCCGGCTTGAAGTTCGCCGCGTTTTTCCTGATGGGCAACCATGTGATCAAGCATCTCCTGACGGGATGCAGAAGCTGAATATTGCGGTCCAATCCAAGGAAGTACCCGTGCTGCGGGCATCTTGGTTTCGCGTTTGTTGATGGTATAGAGCTTGAGCTTACCGGATTGTTCTTCCATGACAAAGGCTAGCTGAGGCTGGTTGCCATGCATGAATTCCACAATATTTCCGGGTGCTACGTAACGTCCTTCCTTGAATAGGGACATGTAAATCCTTCCGGGAACTGCTGAGTTTGCCTGTATGGTAAACGTTTCCCGCGTTCCGCCTGCTCACATTCAGGCGAAAGTAATGTTCTAACTTGTAAGTCTTATAAAAAAATAAACCCCGAACGTCTGATCAAGACATCCGGGCATTCTTAACATAAATGTTTAATTATTGAAATGGCAGGCTTCGTCTAAAATTTATGCTGATTTAATAAACAACGCTGCGAAGCATGTTAAAAAGTTTTGGGATTCTTAAACCCTTTTCCCAAAAGGGTTTAAGGCCCCCG
>DDLU01000107.1 GCA_002340305.1 Desulfovibrio sp. UBA2564 | reverse complement strand
CGTAATGAACTCCGTTCCGGCATGGACTTTCCCTGCCGTTACGGTGGGGATGAATTCGGGGTCATTGTTACTGAGGTCCGGGAAGAGGCACTGGAACGTATCGGTAACCGGGTCAGACTGCGGGTGGAGAAGAAATTTTCTGGCAAGGTAACCATCAGTGGCGGGCTTACTGTGCTTAAGGAAGGGGATACTTCCGCCAGCATGTTGAACCGCGCTGACAAAGCTACATATGAAGCCAAGGATTTAGGCGGAAATGTACTGGTCTGGGCCAAATAGGTCCGGGCTTTAATCATTAAGAGGAGATAGCCATGCTCTGGCGTGTCGAGGTCGCACTTAAAGACCATGTCCGTGATGTCCACGGTCATAAAGTTTCCAATAAGATCAAAGAAGAACTCGGTATTGATGCCGGTGAAGTCCGGACCATCAAGGTATATACTGTAGAAGGTCTTGAAAAAGACGAAATCGAAAAGGTTCTGGAACTGGGAGTTCTGCACGACCCGGTCCTGCATACTCCTGCGCTGGAACCTCTGGCTAAGGATTTCGCCTGGAACCTTGAAGTGGGCTTTCGTCCCGGTGTTACCGACAACGAAGGTCGTACCGCCAAGGAATCAGTAATTCTTGTTACTGAACCCGCAGATGTGGAAGCGGTGAAGGTCTATACTTCTACCCAATATCTTTTCGCTGAAGACCTCGGTCTGGAAAAGGTCAGCCACATTGCCAAGGACCTGCTCGCTAACGAACTCATCCAGCGTTACGAAATCCGTTCCGCAGATGAGTGGGTTAAGTCTCCCGGTTTTGAAGCCAAGGCTGCCCGGGTTACCGGTCAGGCCAGCGATGAAGTTATGACTATCGACCTTCTGGCTATGTCCGATGAGGAGATGATGGCTTTCAGCCGCGACAACACCCTTGCTTTGAGCCTTGAAGAGTTTCATTGCATCCGTGATTACTATGCTGATCAGGAAGTGGCTAAACAGCGTGAAGAGATGGGACTTACCGCCCAGCCAACTGACGCTGAGCTTGAAGCACTGGCCCAGACCTGGTCCGAGCATTGCAAACACAAAATCTTTGCCTCCAAGATTGAGTACGAAAACAAGGAAACCGGTGTATCATCCACAGTAGACAGCCTTTACAAGACCTGCATTATGAACACCACCAAGGAGATCCGCGCTGAAAAGGGCGAAGATGATTTCTGCCTTTCCGTGTTCAAAGATAACGCAGGTGTCATTAAGTTTAACGATAAGCTTAATGTCTGTGTAAAGATGGAAACCCACAACAGTCCTTCTGCTCTCGATCCTTACGGCGGAGCATTGACCGGCATTGTCGGGGTTAACCGTGACCCCATGGGTACCGGACTGGGTGCTAACCTGCTTTGTAACACCGACGTATTCTGTTTTGCTTCTCCTTTCCACGAAGGTGAATTGCCCCCGCGTTTGCTGCACCCCCGCCGCGTATTTGAAGGCGTGCGTGAAGGTGTTGAGCACGGTGGTAACAAGTCCGGTGTTCCCACTGTGAACGGATCAATTGTTTTTGATGAGCGTTACCTCGGTAAACCATTGGTTTACTGCGGAACCGTTGGTTCCATGCCTGTTGAATCCGCAGGTCGTCTCAGCCACGAGAAGAAAGCCCTGCCCGGTGACATCATAGTTATGACCGGTGGTCGCATCGGTAAAGACGGTATTCACGGCGCAACTTTTTCTTCGGAGGAATTACACGAAGGTTCTCCGGCAACTGCGGTCCAGATCGGTGATCCCATCACCCAGCGTAAGATGTATGACTGCCTGATGCGTGCCCGTGACATGGGCCTGTACAATGCCATCACAGATAACGGCGCGGGCGGTTTGTCCTCCTCCGTTGGTGAAATGGCTGAAGACAGCGGCGGTTGTGATCTCGACCTCTCCAAGGCTCCGCTCAAATATGACGGTCTTAAGCCTTGGGAGATTCTTGTATCCGAAGCGCAGGAACGTATGACTCTCGCTGTACCTCCGGAAAAGCTGGACGAGTTCATGGCACTTGCTGATGAAATGGACGTTGACGCTACCGCCCTCGGTACCTACACCGACAGCGGTCTCTACAACATTCGTTACGGCGAGAAGCCTGTTGCCTGCCTGCGCATGGACTTCCTGCACGACGGCGTACCCCAGATGCAGCTCAAAGCTGTTTGGGAACGTCCAGAAATTGAATTTACCGGAGAACCCGAAGTTGCAGATCACACCGGGCTGCTCAAAGACATGCTCGGTCGCTTGAACATCTGCAGTAAGGAATACGTTATCCGCCAGTACGACCATGAGGTTCAGGGCCGCAGTGTTGTGAAGCCTCTGGTCGGTGAAGAGGAAGACGGTCCCGCTGATGCCGGTGTGCTGCGTCCTGACTTTGATGATGACAAAGGTCTGGTCGTATCTCATGGTATCTGCCCTAAATTCTCTGATCTCGATACCTACTGGATGATGGCTAACGCTGTTGACGAAGCTATCCGTAACGCGGTTGCTGTCGGTGGTGACATCTCCCATATGGCCGGTATCGATAATTTCTGTTGGTGCGATCCAGTCCAGTCTGAATCCACTCCTGACGGTCACTACAAGCTGGCTCAGCTTGTGCGTGCCAACCAGGCCCTATCCCACTTCTGCCGTGCTTTCGGGGTGCCCTGCATCTCCGGTAAGGATTCCATGAAGAATGACTACAAGGGCGGCGGCGTGAAGATTTCCATCCCGCCGACTGTACTCTTCTCCGCTGTCGGTATTGTTCCGGACGTTAACATGTGCGTGACTTCCGACTTCAAGAAGCCCGGTGAGTTTATCTACGTGCTTGGTCTGACCCGCGACGAAATGGGTGGTTCTGAAATCGCTTCCCAGCTGGGCTTTGTACATGACAAGGTGCCTCATGTTGAAGCGCTTACCGCGAAGACTCGCTACATGACCCTTAATCAGGCTATGCGGCAGCGTCTGGTAACTTCCTGCCATGACCTCTCTGACGGTGGTCTGGGTGTGGCTTTGGCTGAGATGTCTCTCGGCGGTCGCATCGGTTGTGAAGTTGACCTTTGCTCCGTTCCCACAGAGTATGGCATGTCCACTCTGTCCGTGCTCTACAGTGAGTCCGCATCCCGCTTTGCAGTGACCGTGGCTCCTGAGAATGCACGTAAGTTTGAAGAACTCTTCGCAGGTCAGATCTGCCAGCGCATCGGTATGACCATGGGCGGCAACTCCTTCGGCCTCATGGAAGGTTCCGAGGGCATTATCCGTTGCAAGACTGAAGAACTTGCTACCGCTTTCAAGGAAACCTTGAACTGGTAGTCTGTTAGTTAAGTAAAAAAGTTAAGGCCGCGTTTCTTATGGGAGCGCGGCCTTTTTTTGGGCTCAGGCAGTCCTGTGGTTATATTTTGCTAAAGGTTTCTTCTTTACCTGCCGGAGGAACAAAAAAAAGCCCGGCAACTCACGTTGCCGGGCCTTTCAACTAATCTATATATCAGAACTATTCTTCGTCTTCGACAGCGTCGGAGATAGCGCATTCGGTGGTCAGCAGGAGGCTGGACACGGAAGCGGAGTTCTGGAGAGCAATACGGGTAACCTTTTTGGGGTCGATAACACCGGCCTTGATGAGGTCTTCGTATTCTCCGGTGCCGGCGTTGAAACCGAAGCCGTCTTTACCGGCGGCAACTTTTTCTACAACTACGGAACCTTCGAAACCTGCGTTAGCAGAGATCATGCGCAGAGGCTGCTGACAAGCGCGGCGGATAATGTTGATACCTGCGAGTTCGTCGTCGTTGCCTGCTTTGAGGTCATCGAGGACTTTAGCGCAACGTACGAGGGCGGTACCACCCCCAGCAACAATGCCTTCTTCAACAGCTGCGCGGGTTGCGTTCAGAGCATCTTCAACGCGCGCTTTCTTTTCTTTCATTTCAACTTCGGTAGCGGCACCAACTTTGATTACTGCAACGCCGCCAACGAGCTTGGCGAGGCGTTCCTGAAGTTTTTCACGGTCGTAGTCGGAAGAAGAATCGTTGATCTGAGATTCGATCTGCTTAACGCGAGCTTTGATCTCTTCAACGTTACCAGCACCATCCACGATTACGGTGTTTTCTTTGTCAACGCGAACACGCTTAGCGGTACCGAGACCTTCAACGGTCATAGCGTCGAGGGAAAGACCGATGTCTTCAGAAACAACTGTCGCACCGGTAAGGGTTGCGATGTCTTTGAGCATTTCCTTGCGGCGGTCGCCGAAACCGGGCGCTTTGATTGCACAAACGTTGAGGTTGGCGCGGAGTCTGTTAACAACGAGAGTTGCCAGAGCTTCGCCGTCTACGTCTTCGGCTACGATGAGCAGAGGACGGGACATTTTCAGAACCTGCTCGAGGATCGGGAGCAGATCTTTCATGTTGGAAACTTTTTTCTCAACGAGAAGGATCATGGGATCTTCGAATTCGCAAACCATTTTGTCGGTATCTGTCGCGAAATAGGGGGAGAGGTAGCCGCGGTCGAACTGCATGCCTTCTACAACGTCCAGTTCGGTTTTCATGGACTTGGCTTCTTCAACGGTGATGACACCTTCTTTACCTACTTTGTCCATTGCTTCAGCGAGGATTTCACCGATAGTGGAATCGCTGTTTGCGGAGATGGTACCAACCTGTGCGATTTCAGCTTTGTCGCGGGTAGGCTTAGCAAGTTTGCCAAGCTCTTCAACGATAGCTTCAACTGCGGAATCGATACCACGCTTGATGGACATGGGGTTACGGCCAGCTGCTACAAGCTTAACACCTTCTGCGAAGATGGACTGAGCCAGAACGGTAGCAGTAGTGGTACCGTCACCGGCGATGTCGTTGGTTTTGGAAGCAACTTCCTTAACCATCTGTGCGCCCATGTTTTCGAACTTGTCTTCAAGGTCGATTTCCTTGGCAACGGTCACACCGTCTTTGGTGATGGTGGGAGCACCCCAGGATTTTTCGATAACAACGTTACGACCTTTGGGGCCGAGGGTAACCTTTACTGCTTCTGCAAGAGTATCGACACCTTTTTTCAGGCGTTCACGTGCAGTTACGTCAAATTCAATAGCTTTTGCCATGTCTTATATTCTCCTGATCTGGAAAAATTAATTTATTAAGGGGATATTATTCGACGATTGCGAGGATTTCATCTTCACGCATGATGATGAATTCGTCAGCATCGATTTTCAGTTCGTTACCAGCGTATTTAGCAAAAAGAACTACGTCGCCTGCTTTAACTGTCATGGGGGTGTTGTCTTTACCGGGACCGGCAGCAACAACTTCGCCTTTCATGGGTTTTTCTTTTGCGGAATCGGGGATGATGATGCCGCTGGCGGTTTTCTGCTCGGTTTCAACACGCTTAATGAGTACACGATCCTGTAACGGCTTGAGATTCATGGTTCCTCCAGAATAAATAAACTTTTTTAGATAAGATAAGTAATCCGCGAATTTATGGCGGATCATACTTTTAAATTTCAAAGCCTGCGTATCTCAGCAGGCCGGATGCTTCCACAGAAGCTGAAATAAATTAAGACAGTGAGCGCATATGTCAACACCGGGAGATAAAAAAAATGCTCCTTTTTTTTATATATGTGATTGCAGTGTCGGTTTAGCTAATTTTGTGACAAATCAACTCTTTTGGGTTAATCCACTTGACAATCATTCGCAAATGCTTGTAATTCGCCCATTCCGCCCTGATTTACAGGGCCCGCTGCACCGGCGAAAAGTTTCCTTTTTGTGTATTTTACTGAATATAATATTTTCCAAGGTTAAGATCATCTTTTCGCTATGGCTTTTTCTAAATTTCTGGTGTAGTGGGCTTCTAGGGGTGCGGAAATCCGCCGCCTGAGTGCGGAAAAAATACTTTTGAAGGAGTTTAATATGAGTAAAACTGTTCTTGTTAAGAAAATCCGGGAAAAACTGGAACTGAGCGCAAAAGATGCTTCTGCAGCACTTGATGGTGTTCTCAGCGCAATCGAAGACGGCCTCAAAGAAGAAGGCAACGTTACCCTTACCGGTTTCGGTACATTCAAAACTGTTGAGCGTTCCGCACGCACCGGGCGCAACCCCCAGACTGGCGAAGCAATTCAGATTCCCGCCTCCCGTGGCGTAAAATTCACTCCCGGAAAATTCCTCAAGGACGCAGTTAAATAATTCTGGTTCTTAAGAAGATTTTATAAGCCGCTTCCGGGTAACTCCGGGAGCGGCTTTTCTTATG
>DDLU01000084.1 GCA_002340305.1 Desulfovibrio sp. UBA2564 | reverse complement strand
GGCCGGGAGTAAAGGGAATTCCAAAAGATAGCTGGCTTCCTTTCCAGATCGACTATTTCAAAGGCCGTGTCAAAAGTGCTTTTTGTTCTGAACAGGCGTGGGAATGGTTGAAAAAAGACTACCTGCGCAGAGAGCAGCCTTCATTTTCATCATCGTACCGCCGGACTCAAGCTGGAGCAAAGAAGCATGGTTGGACCATTCCTTCAAAAAAGACGCTGTTTCGTAGGCTTCGTAAAGAAGTTCCCGCTATTACCATTCAATGGATGAGAACCGGAAGCTTACGTCATGCATACCCGGACCAAGTCCGTACCCGGAATTGCTTTATTGCTGGTGCGGCAGTGAACGGCGATGCTCTGAAATTCGACAAAATTTATGTTGATTACGGCGACGGTGAAATTTCAAATAAAACAACTGTTTGGTTTATGCAGGACTTGTTTTCAAGCAAAATTCTTGCTTGGCAGGTTGCTAAAACAGAAAACGCCGACATGTTCCGCCTTGCGACCCATGAGCTGCTTGGAGTCACTCTTCCTTCCGAAATGTGGATAGACAACACCATGGCGGCTGCAAACAAGGCATTGACCGGAAGACAACGTCATCGTCACCGCTTTAAAAAGTGTGCGACTGATCCGGTAGGTCTGCTTGAACAGGCAGGTATTACAGTTCATTTCACCAATCCAGATCAGGAAATGAGTAACCCCGGCGTTAAGCCTATTGAAAGGGCTTTCCAAGGTTCTAGCGGTATTCACGGTCTGATGCGTAACCACCCCTCTTTAAAAGATCGCGGTTTCTCAGTTGCTACAGCCATTCCTTATACGGAATTCAAAGCACTTTTAGATGTGATCGTTGCGGAATTTAACAGCATGGAAGGCCGTAAAGGCAAAGACTGTGCAGGGCGGAGCTACGATCAAATGTTCGCAGACAGCATAGCTGAAAACGAATTGCGTCTGCCTAGTGAAGAACTGCGCAACATGTTCCTTTTCGATCAGGAAGTTGCCACTGTATCCAAGGATATGAGCGTAAGCATCAAGGCGGGTAAAGGTCAGAGTAAACACCGCTTTGCACTCGATTTTATAAACATCGAGCGCGGAGAACACGTTGCAGTCTACTTTAATCCGAAAAATATCAGCGATCAGGCAAAGATATACGACCTTGACGGCAAATTCCTTGGCACTGCTACATGGATGCCCACAGTCGCATATAACGACAAAGACGAAGCTCGTGAACACGCAAGACTTAAGAGACAGCGCAATAAGCAGGTTAAAAACCTCGCTAAAACCACTGCACGTATGAGCAATCAGGAATACAAGCAGCTTTACTCTCCTTATAAGAATACACTTACTTCGACTCCGGCAAAGACCGCCACAGTTATTTCCCCTCAAGAAGTGCAAGAAAGGCTTACTCACACCGTAGACAGTAGTAAGCAGTCTGAATTTCATAAAAATTTCCAGAATAATATTAACCAACTGCAAAGGGATGAAGACGACATTTTTCCCGTTGCGGCTGGAGCATAACCCATAGTTTGGAGGAAGCCATGTCAGACAAAATTACACAGCAGATTGATGAACAGGCCCTGAAAGAGAAAGTTCGTGCTGAGAAGGAAAACCGCAAGATCAGCCAGAGCAAGCTGGCTAAATAATGCGGAGTAAGCGCAGCAACTTTGTCCTTATGGTTTGCTGGCAAGTATGCCGGAAACACACAGGCTGTAGCTGAAAAGCTTACTCGCTGGCTGTCTGCCAAGCAGGAAAGCGACACCAAAGCAAGCATCCGTTTTGCGGCTCCGAGCTGGGAAGCGACTCCCACAGGTAACAACATTATTAACGCTCTGAAATATGCACAGCACGCCGGAGACATGACCCTTATTTTTGGTGGTGCTGGCGTGGGCAAGACCTGAACAGATGGAGCATGACCGCTGCAAGCCGTGGAAAATATCAATCCGTGAAAGCTTACTGGCACAGTCTGGATGATGCAGAGCGTATGCCCGTAACAGTCGGTAGCGGTGATCCCTGCTTTTGTATCGGTGGGACAAGTGCAACTTTGGAACAAGCCCGCGCGAAAGCTCAATCTAAATATGATCAACTGCAACGAGGTACGGCAAGCCTTTCCTTAACGACAGGAGGTAATCCCAAAATTGCAGCGGAATGTGCTCTCACTGTGTCCGGCATTAAGGGACTCATCGGAGACTGGGCCGTGAAGCGCGTTGAGCACCGTCTGTCTTCAGATGGGTATATCTGTGAGATCGAAGCTGAAACACCCACCGGAAAACCAAAGGGACTTGTTTAAACGCTGAAGGATTAAAACGGATTGAAGATATGAAACTGACATTTAAAAATATTGCTGACAGTACAGATGTTACACACGCCATGTGTGTCCAGCTAGGACTCAACTTTAATGGAGCTGCACCGGAATGGGTAGAACTCCTTCCTGCGGGTGAGCGGATTATTGGCCGGGACGGACGTAACTGGATTGCTAATCCGTCTGGTGTGCTTGCAGCTTTTCAGGCAGACACCAAGACCTTGCCTATCGACTACGAACACGCCACTGAGATTAAAGGTTCTAAGGGCGAAGCAGCCCCGGCGGTGGCTTGGATCGTAGAACTGGAAGTCCGTGCTGGTGGTTCTGTATGGGGCCGTGTGTACTGGAATGAAGAAGGACGTCAGGCTGTTGAAAGCCGCAAGTACCGTTATCTTTCCCCGGTATTCACGTTCTCCAAGTCAGGGGTAATCCAGTGCTTGCTGAGTGCAGGGCTGACCAACATGCCCAATCTGCAACTTACCGCCCTTAACCATGCAAACTATGGCGAGGTGCATATGACCGAGTTAACCGAAGATGAACGCGCTGCCTGCCGTCTGACCGGAACCAGCGAAGAAGACTTCATTAAAGCCAAAGGAGCATCTAATGTTTGAAGACAAATTCAGTAATGTGGAAAGCGATCTGCTTGCAAAAATTGAAGAGCTTGTAACTCCCGCTATTGCAGCTCGTGACGAAGCCCAGACTAAGCTCAATAACCTTGAGAAGAAATTTCGGGAATACCGCACGGCATGGGATAATTTTGAATGGAGCAAGAAGCGTAGGATTAAAGAGATCGCAGATATTGCGGCCTCGGGCGGTGATGTCGATGCAGCACGTCAGGCTCTCCGGGACGAAGAAACAGAAGCAAAAGAAAAGTTCGAAATTTCTAATGTGTTTGAAAGGACTCATATCCCCGCAGCAAAGCAGCTCTTAGAAAAGCGCAAAGACGAAGTCGTTAATGCGTATCGTGAGTCCAGAAAACAAGTACACCAGAAGTATGTCGCCGAAGTAAAGCTGATAATGGACGAGCTTCTGGTTATCGACGAAAACTGGCAAGCGGTATGCAACGAGCATGTATCAGGAACTGATAGATTCTTTCTGCCGCGCCCTGTCGCATTCAAGGCCCAAATGGGCTATCATTACGAGAGAGCAGGACTTAAAGCCTAACGAGTTGGCATACAAGTTCTTGACTCCAAACACGGCAGGTTATAAATTTGAGTAGAAGAATAACGAAATTGAGCCAGCACAATCGGTCTCCTCGCACATACGGGGTTAATGAGCCGCAAGGGAGTTTGCGCCCCTTCAGTCTCGTTATTTTTCACGCAACAATATTTTAGCCGTTAATCAGGCTGGATAGGCTCCGTATAGGGGCCTATTTTTTGTCACCTAGTTTCGTAAATCAAGTGTCCGGCTTTTGTAGGACAAGTGTCCGCTAGCACCTCTACTTTTTAAAAGTATCCCACCTGAATTAGATATTAAAACATATTAAGAATATAAGTCAAATTTATAATATTTTAAAAAGACAAGATACCAGACACAATAGATGCTTTATAAATACTTTTTAAAACAGTTAATAACTATCAGCAAATACAGCAAAACATTCATTAATCACTAGCATCTACACAACAACACACTTATTATCGCTATAAAAAACATACAACGTAAATTTTGGTTAACCAAAAACACCAACAACAGATATGTCAACTGCTTGTACGGCTTAAGTACCAATAGTTGCTATCAAGTAGCCACCGAAACAGTCATCAACACCCGGGCCACACCAAAGTTGATTGTCACCATCTGAGATAGTGTCTTCAGATATGAGTTGCTTCCATACCGTGTTTTTCGCCGCCTGCCCCGATCTCGTGAACATTTTTCTGCACAGCGTGCCATTTTCTCTGCAAGCATCAAAAAAAATCCCGCATTTCTCAAATAAGAAATACGGGATTAATTCATATCCAGTTCATGCAAAACTATGCTTCTGTAGCAGCTGGCGGAATCGGACCACGCTTAAGCCCCCAGAGAAACAAGGCCAGTCCGGCAAGGATCATGGGCACACATAGCAACTGCCCCATGGTCAACCATCCAAAAGCAATGAATCCAAGCTGTGGGTCAGGCTGTCTGAAAAATTCCACAAAGGCCCGGAAAAAACCGTACCCCATAAGAAAAACACCGGTTGTTGTTCCGCGCTGACGGGGCTTGGCTGACCAGATCCAGAGAATCATAAACAACAACAAACCTTCAAGTGCCCCTTCATAAAGCTGCGAAGGATGTCTGGGAAGATTTCCAGCACGCTGACTGGGGAAAACCATACCCCAAGGCATATCCGTCACGCGCCCCCAAAGCTCACCATTAATGAAGTTACCCAAACGTCCGCAGAGTAAGCCGAGAGGAGCAAGAGGGACAAGGAAGTCACCGACATCAAGAGTTGTTCTACCAGTAGACTTGGCAAAGCGCCATGCCACAATAGCCACACCGGCAGCACCGCCATGAAATGACATTCCGCCCTTCCAGACTGCAAGAATATCCATGGGGTGGGCCATAAAATATCCGGGTTCGTAAATCAGGCAGTACCCCAAACGCGCACCGACAACTAATCCGACTACCAGCCATGTGATCAAATCATCGACCTGCTGGGCAGTCCAGTTGTTGGTCCTTTTTGAAGCTCTATAACGCCCCAGAGTCCACGCAATGGCAAAACCGATCATATACATCAGACCGTACCAATTGGCCTTGAGAGGTCCGATCCTGAAAGCAACAGTATCAAATTCCGGCAATACAATCATACTCTTTACCTGTTTATAAGGTTCCTTAAACAAAAAACTGCTCCGGGCAGACTATGTTTCCCGGACAAATTCAGTTACAATCTGCGCACAGGAAATACAAGGAAATCCCATGGAAGAACAAAAAGATTTTGATATTTTGGAAATGCCCGCCGAGGGCCTTGCCGCATACTGGCTCTCCATCAAAAAACTCATTGATG
The DNA here is from genome assembly GCA_002340305.1 of Desulfovibrio sp. UBA2564. Taxonomy (GTDB): domain Bacteria; phylum Desulfobacterota; class Desulfovibrionia; order Desulfovibrionales; family Desulfovibrionaceae; genus Maridesulfovibrio. The sequence goes on along the minus strand of DDLU01000084.1, from coordinate 10,809 downwards.
TTAAGCGCAGCAGAAAAGTTCTTGAGGAAGAGATACGCTATACCCGCGAACCTTACATCAAATTTTTGTTGGAAACTGCATTTTCCGAACTTGATGAAGCAACCGTACGCCGACTGGCTGTAGCAAAAGCCGCAACACTGGCCGAAGAGTACACCCGCAAACTCTCGACCATGCAGATTGCATTGCTGGCTATGTCTTCGCAGGAAAACCCGCGTATCAGCTTTGTGCGCATGGCCTCGCAATACCCTGTTTCCGTAATTTCTGAGAAAAAAGCTTTCACACTTGCCCATGGCTTGATGGATGGGCTTATGGATAAGCAATCTGATCCTACTTTGCTTTTAGAATTTGACCATAAATTACAGCCTGACCGTATGCTGGTCAAAATGCTTTTCCACATTATTCTAGGCCGCAAGGAAGGTAAGCAACAGCTTGAACAGCTAGTCCCACAAATCAAGACCCCCTTCTACGCCAATGGCATAACACAGGTAATCGATGGCTTTGAGCACCGTATCCTTAAATCCAACCTCAGTGTTCAAGCGGATCAGATTCTCGCGTATTCAAAAACCAAAATGAATATGGCGGCTGAAATGTGCCTCGGCATCAGGGCCAAGCTGAATTATGATGACATTTTCAGAATTGCCTGCGCCTATATGCCTTAAATTTATTTCTGTTTATATTCAGCAGCAGCTTTGACGAAATTATTGGCCCAACAGGGCATGCTCAAGGCGTGGATATGGTTGTACCCGGCATAGATATTGTCGCGAATCAAGCCATCATGACCGTCAGCCATACCCTTGCCGCGAGACATATCAAGAGCGTATTTAGGGGAATCTTCTTTATTGTCCACACAAAGCGAGTAGTGAAATTCGTGACCGATGACTTCACTCCCTACCGGGAAAAAGGGATTAGCGTGAACAATTGTACCGGAAGTATAGCCCAGTCCCTGCGGACGCGCACACAAACGGGTTGAAAGATCAAGAACACCGGACATTGCATACTTCTGCCCTTCATACTCAACATCACGACCCAGATACATAAAACCGCCGCACTCAGCGAAGATCGGGAGCCCTGAATTAGCCAGACTACGGACATGCTCACGAATGGTTATGTTCTGTGAAATTTCTGCGGCAAGTGTTTCCGGGAAACCACCGCCAAGATATAAACCATGTATTTCGGGCCAAGACTCGGAAGAGTAGATGGATAATTCTTTTACTTCTGCCCCGGCACGGCGCAAAGCTTCGATATTTTCTTCATAGTAAAACCAAAGAGCCTCATCGCGAACCACACCGATAACAGGCTTTGATTCACAGGAGAGCTCTATACCTGTCCATGCTGGTTCTTCGAAATTCAACTCAGCAGGCGTTTCATGGGCAATTTTGTTGATTGCATCAAGATCAAGGCATTCCTCAGCCATCTGACCGAGGGTGTCGAGAGCCTTATCCACCGCCCCGTATTCAGTGTTGGAGACAAGCCCCATATGCCGCTCGGGAATAGGGTTTTCCTTGAGCTTGGGCAGCATGCCCAGCACAGGAATATCGGTATAGAACTCGATTGAATCTTTGAGGATATTGCGGTGGCGTTCACCAGCTGTGCGGTTAAGGATCACCCCGGCAAGGTTGAAACCATCTTCGAAGGCCTTACAGCCCGCGACAATAGCAGCAACAGTACGGGTCATTTTTGTGCAATCGATGGTCAAGATAACCGGGGCCTTGATAATTCTGGCAAGTTCGGCTGTGGAGCAGGAACCGTCCACATCCTTGCCATCGAAAAGACCGCGATTACCTTCCACAATAGAAATATCTGCCCCCTGCCCTTTTTCCAGAAAGAGGGAGGTGAGCTTATCGTTGGACATAAGAAAGGGATCGAGGTTAGTAGCGTAATGACCGGAGGCAAGACCGAGCCACCGGGCATCGATATAGTCCGGTCCTTTTTTAAACGGCTTAACCATTCGGCCCTGATTTCGAAAAGCCCGACAAAGCCCAAGAGTAACGATGGTCTTACCTGTGCCGCCGCTAAGTCCGGCCAAAACAATTCGTGGAAAATTCATTTCGCTGCTCACGCCCTTAGAAGTCTAACTCATGCCTGTATACACAAAAGATTCACTAGTGTTTCAGCGTAAAAAAGACAAGGGAAATTACTCATCCGATCCATTGTTAATAAGAAATCAGGCATAAAAAAATGCCTTATCCCGAAGGACAAGGCATTTAAGAGTCGAACCTAACGAAGACTAGTCTTCGTGTTCAGCACCACCCTGCTTACCAGCGCCGGTCATACCGTACATGGTAGTGGAACCGGAGGACCAGTATTCAACTTTCTCTTCTTTAACAAGAGCGGTCAGAACCTTCTTAACTTCGCGGCCTTTTGCATCAGGAAAAAGCTTGGTGAAGTCGTTGAAGTAAAATTTACTTTTAGCACCGGTCTTCTTTTCAAGGAAGGCCATGATTTCTTCCTTAGCGGAATCCATATCGATCGGCATAATAAGCCCCTTTCTTTTTTAAAGGGGCGCGGCATAATGCCGCACCCCATATTTCTCAATTCGAACTAAATTAGAACTTGAACTGAGTGGACTGACGCCAGGTGTAGTAAGCGGGATCACGGAAATCATCGATCAGGTGAGGAGTGAACTCCAGACCAGTTTTCTCGAAGAAACGTTCCCAACCAATACGCTCTGCCCAGTCACCCAGACGCTCGTACTTGTTAGCTTCAGCTTTGTAGACTTCCACGATCTGGCGGATAGTCTTAGTAAGTGTGGGCCAACGAGGAGGTTCGTTAGGAATAAATGCAACAACAACTTTGGAGAACTTAGGCATGGAGATACGGTTAGAAACCTTACCACCAACCATCAGTGCGATACCGTCACCTTCCTTATCGGAGAGGGGCAGGGAGGGACACATGGTGTAGCAGTTACCGCAGTACATGCAACGCTCTTCCTTAATAGCAACAGTCTTGAACTGCTTACCATCGATTTCGACCTTAGAAGGACGAACAGCACCGGTGGGGCAGGAAGCTACTGCAAGAGGAATCTCACAAAGGTTATCGAGGTACTCGTGGTCAATGATGGGGGGCTTACGGTGAATACCGACAACAGCGATGTCGGAGCAGTGGCAAGCACCACACATGTTCAGGCAGCAAGCAACAGCGATACGCACGGGTGCGGGCATGTTGTGGCCGGTGAACTCATCAAAGAGGTCATCCATGATGACTTTAACAGTACCGGAAGCATCGGTAGCGGGGGTGTGGCAGTGAACCCAACCCTGAGTGTGAACGATGTTGGATACACCGGCACCGGTACCACCGACGGGGAATTTGTAGGAACCACCTTCGAATTTGCGGGAAAGCAGATCTTCTTTCAGCGCAGCCATCTTGTCCTTGGAATCAACCATGAACTCGACGTTGTTACGGGTGGTGAAACGGAGGTAGCCATCGCAGTGTTTGTCTGCGATTTCGCACATCTCACGGATCAGAGTGATACTCATGAGGCGAGCGGTACCACAGCGGACTGTGTATACTTCATCTCCGGATTCGGCAACGTGAACCAGTACGCCCGGCTCAAGGATTTCGTGGTAGAGCCACTTGCCGTAGTTGTTCTTGATAACCGGGGGCAGGAACTCTCTGAAGTCGCGAGGTCCGATGTCGGAAATCCGGTTTTCCATCGGTTTGTCTGGATTGTAGCCAGAAGAAACGAATGCCATGATTGTCCTCCCGTATTATCTCTGGTGTCTTTTTCTGTATTCGTTAACGTCACGTTCCCAAGGACCATCAACATCTTCAGCTTTCCAGAAGATGTAGGGGTTGTGTCTGGGTTCCTGAACGTGTCTGGGATCAGCCTTGATTCCGGTAACTTCGAGAAGCTTCTGGAAGCCCATGCGACGCATGGTCTCACCGAGACGCTCACGGTTTTTACCTTCTTCCATCCACCAGTCCCAAATGTTTTCAACAACTTCCTTGATTTCATCAAAAGGCTCTTCAACCTTGATGAAGGGTACGAGGAGGGAGCTGAGCTGAGGACCGTCAAGAATAGGAGCTTTAGCACCACAAAGGATGGATGCGCCGCGATCGTTACCGATCATCAGTGCGCGAGGCATGGTGTTGATGCAGTGCATGCAGTGCATACATTCTTTATCGTTGATTTCCAGTTTGCCGTCAGCGTACTTGATGCACTTACCGGGGCAGAGGTCAACAACTTCTTTCTGAATGTCAAATGCACCCCAGTCACGACCGGAGTGAGCACCAGCGTTAGGCTTGAACTCGCCACCAACGTAAGCTGCAACAGCTTCCTGGTCGATGCGGATTTCGTCTTTCCAGATACCTACAACAGAGAAGTCGGAACGTGCGAGAGCACATACGCAGCTGTTGGGGCAAGCATCAAATTTGAATTTGAACTTGTAAGGGAAAGCGGGACGGTGAAGTTCGTCCTGGAATTCCATGGTCATGTCGTAGCAGAGAGCCTGTGCGTCGTAACAAGCGTACTCACAACGAGACATACCGAGACATGCTGCAGGAGTACGCAGGTTGGAGCCGGAGCCACCAAGGTCAACGTCTGCATCATGGGTCAGTTCGTAGAAAACTTCTTCGAGCTGAGGAGTGGTGGTACCAAGGAAGACGATGTCACCGGTAGAACCGTGCATGTTGGTCAGACCGGAACCGCGCATATCCCAGATATCGATAATCTTGTTCAGAAACTCGGTGGTGTAGTATTTAGCGGTGGGCTGTGCAACACGAACGGTGTGAAAGTGTGCTACGCCGGGGAACATTTCAGGCTGGTCACAGTAACGACCGATAACGCCGCCGCCGTAACCGAAAACGCCAACGATACCGCCGTGTTTCCAGTGAGTTTCACCATCATTGTAAGACAGCTCTAGAACACCGAGAAGGTCTTCACAAACTTCGACGGGAATCTGATATTCCACGCCCTTCTCGTTTTTTGCTCTAACTTCGGCTTCTTGTTTTACGTCGGACACGAAGCTAGGCCATGGCCCGCTTTCAAGCTCGTCCAACAAGGGAGTTTTGTGTTTCGCCATTCCCTTAAACCTCCATAAAGTTTAATAAGATATACCTACCAATACAAATTAGGCATCCGGTACGTCAATCGGTTACCCGACCTACCCCGGTTGCTTTCCTCTCTTAGTGCGAGACCCCATGTCATCTTTACGATGCAAGGGGAGGGAAAGATACCCTTAAGTGAAATAAAACACAACCTATTGTGCTGGATAATTACCTAACACGCCGCCCACGCAAGTTGTCAATACATGATTGAAATTATCAGAATTGATAAACTCGGACTTGCCAAGCAAGCCGGATTCAGCGTATTTACTCATCGCGAACACAAGGTGCGTCAGTAGCAGATATTTCCTACAAAAAAATTTGATAACCAGCAACATAAACTTGAAAAAGTGATTCTCAAAATATGAATGATTGCAAACAATGCGGAACTTGCTGCCGTAAAGGCGGCCCCGCCCTCCACACTCAGGATCTGCCTCTCCTTAGAGAGGCAAATGGCATTGACCTCACTGATATTGTGACCCTGCGCAAAGGCGAACTGGCTTATGACCAGCCCGTCGGAGCAGTTGTCCCCCTTGAGGATGAAATTCTCAAAATCAAAGGTTCCGGCGGTGAGTGGATCTGTAAATTTCTCGCGCAGGCATCAAACGTCTGTCGTATTTACAAGAACCGTCCTCTTGAATGTCAGAAACTTTTTTGTGAAGCCCCGGAACCTTTGATGGAAATATACGATAAGGATCGCATTACCAGAAAAGATGTTCTCCCTGATGGTCATCCTGTTCTCGAACTCATTGCTGAGCACGACAAAAAATGTGATCCCACAAAAATGTCCGAACTTGCAGCTAAGGCCATTGAAAATTGGGATGAAAGCGAATCCATTCAAGCAGACCTGCGTGAAATGCTGGTTTTTGATGCTTCAGTACGCGAACTGGTTATGGAAAAAGCCGGACTTCCTGAAGAATCCATGGACTTCTTCTTCGGCCGTCCCATGACTATCATTATAAAGGGTTACGGCATCATCGCTACACCCAGCGGAAAATCCTTTTCACTACGTAAACTTTAAGGAACTATTATAATGAGAGACGAACGCGGACTTTATTACTACCCTTCCCTCCAGACTCGCGATACCAAAATGTATGTGCGGGAAAACGAAGGAGCAATTGAGTTCAGACTCTGGTCCAACGACAATCCCACCATCTGGGACCAGCACGAATGGCTTCCCTATGATGTGATCATGGAAGCAGCTGAAGAATACAAAAAACGCGGTTCCGACCGTAACCCGCTGGCCCTCTATGACCTCAGCGTGGCTCAGCAGCTTATTAAAGAAAATAAGATTACTCATTAAGAATAGTTGAATCTGCCGCCGGCGGCCCTCCGGGGGCCGGAGAAACTTTTGCAAAAGTTTTCCCTTCCCCAGCCGCCGGAGGCCTTTTATTCAGTTTGCAGCTCGAAACCTTCTTCTCTAAGCATGGCGGCGAACAGGCCGTCTCCGTCAATCAGATTCTTACTGAACCTTCCATCATAAATTTTTCCTATACCACATGACGGTGAGCGCGCTTTTAAAATTGCTTTTTTGCTTCCGACAAGTTTTGCCAATTTGAGTGCTTCTTCTGCTCCGCGTCTGAAATTCCCAGTCACATCAGTCCCCTCATCACTGACAACTTTTCCCCCTACGATTTCGCAGGGGGGACGCGGAGTGGTCAACCCGCCCAACTGCTCAGGACAAACCGGGACAGCCCTACCTTCTGCTACCAGCCTCACTACTTTCTCATCTGCATTGTCACCGCCATCATAACGGCAGCAAAGCCCTGCCAGACATCCACTTACTATATACATATTCTTAACCTCTAAAAGACAGATCTAATTGTTAGGCTTAACGCATTGTGCTAAAAACAAGTTCCATAAACACATCCCACGGTCAAGGAGGAGCTATGACCGCCATTACCACTTCTGTTTTTGAACTATTCAAAATCGGCCCCGGCCCTTCCAGTTCCCACACTATCGGCCCCATGAAAGCCGGATACAATTTTCATCAGACCGTGGCAGACCTTTCACTTGATACCAAACCGGATAATATCGAAATCAGACTTTACGGCAGTCTTAGTGCAACAGGAAAAGGACATGGTACAGACCGGGCAGTGGTTGCGGGGTTATTGGGCTTCCATCCTGACAATGTTGAGTGTACTTTTCTCGATTCTCTTGCCGACGGTTCGACACATCAATTTAATAGCGGTGATATTTCACTTCCCTTGAGCGTCAAAGACGTTGGCTTTGCTGAAGTGGAAAATGATTTCCCATATGCAAACACCCTGCTCCTGCGCTTGCGTAAAGGTGAGGACGTTCTTTTTGAGCAAGAATATTACTCCATCGGCGGCGGATTCATTAAATGGAAAGGGCAACGGGAGGAAATTCCCCGTGTTCCACCTCATAAATATTCCAACATGGATGAACTTAAAAACATCCTGACTGACGAAGGATTGCGCATGCACCAAGCAATTCTTGCCAACGAAACAGCCATCAGCGGAATTTCCGAAGAGGAAGTTTTTGAAAGATTAGATTCGATCCTTGATGCCATGAAACAGGCAGTGCGTAATGGGCTTAGCATAGGAGGCACATTACCCGGACCGATCGGATTGCGCCGCAAGGCTAAGCGTCTTTTTGAAAACAGCTCCGGCCCTAATGCTGCCGATAAATTTCTGCTTCGTCTGAATGCATATGGATTTGCTGCCTCAGAAGAGAACGGTGCCGGACGCATCGTTGTCACCGCCCCGACCTCCGGGTCCGCCGGGGTCATCCCTGCCGCAGTATATGCACTTGAAGAAGACTTGGGAATCAGCCGTGAAAAAGTACGCGAGGGGATGCTGGTTGCAGCTGCTTTAGGATTTATTGCCAAACACAACGCCAGCATTGCCGGGGCCGAAGTTGGTTGTCAGGGTGAGGTCGGGGTCGCCTCGGCAATGGCAGCTGGACTGATTACCTACGCTAACGGGCACCGTTTCTGGCGCACTGAAAATGCAGCTGAATCAGCTCTCGAACATCACCTCGGCCTGACTTGTGATCCAGTTGGCGGCTATGTCCAAATACCCTGTATTGAGCGCAACACCATGGGCGTAGTTCGAGCCTATAACGCCTATTTAATTGCTTCTGTAGAAAATGAAAAATTCCATAAGGTCAGTTTCGACGAAGTAGTTAAGGCAATGGCGGAAACAGGGAAAGATATGAACAGCAAATATAAAGAGACTTCTTTGGGCGGACTGGCTGTGTCTGTGCCTAATTGTTAGATAAAGACAGGGAGGAGGGATACTTCAAGCCCTCCGCCTAGTTCATATAATTTTCTATAATTTTATCAACCCTGCCACTTGCTTTTAAATAGTCCAATGAAGCCTGTAATCGCTCTACTACGTGAGAGTCTACCTTATTGCTTAACGCTATGTAATAATCAACAGAGCTGTACTGGCGTAATATTTTAATCTCTTGCGGATCATGGCCCAGAGACAAAAGCATATAGCGCACAGCAAGTTCATCAAAGGCAATGGCATCCAAGCGCCCTTTCAACATCTTCTTTATATTCAATTCAGGATCATGAACCCTCTCAATTCGACCAAGAGGGATTCCTGAACTAAAAAGTATTTTTTCCGACGCTCCTCCTCTCAGGGTTCCAATTCTCAGCTTTGTAAAATCATTCGGGTCAAAATTTTCCAGCTCACTATCGGCCAAAGCCAAAATGCATTGCTTGACTCTATAGATCGGCCCTACCCATTGAAATTGATCTTCCCGTTCCAGTGTTCGGGCAACGGTGTAAAGTAAAATATTATCTCTATTCTTAAGGGCATTAAATCCTCTTAACCATGGCCAGAGCTGTATTTCATTTCGATGTAATGGAAGGCCCGATAATTCCATCATTTCCAAAACTATCTCCGTTGCAAACCCCGAAACAGCTCTATTTTCCACATAACTAAAAGGAGGATGATTTTCTGTAATGACTTCAAGTTCAGCACTTAAGGCCGCCTCTGCCCAAAAGCATACCGTTAATAGCAACACTATAATAACTCTATGCATCTACCCCCCAAAAACAAACAAGACTATTACACCAATAAGATGCTAACCAAGATGGAATTCACGGTCAAGCACCACTCTCAACATAGGAAGTTTTTTATGCATACAGACTCAATTAATAGTATTTACAAATGAAAAAACGCCCCGCAAACAATGTTTGCGGGGCGTTTTGAATATTCTGCGATAGCGAATCTATAAAAACTAGAACCAACCTTTAATGTGCAAAGCGTTAGTCAGCTTGGCGAGAAGTTCAGGCTTGCAGTTGAGATCTTCGGTTTGCTCAAGGAAATGTCTGCGCTGTGCAAAGCGGTCCTTGAGAGTCTGGAAGTACTCGGCACGATGTTCCACGTTAGCCGGATTGTAAGTATCATAGAAACCGGGCATTACTTTTCCCATGCAGTTACGCGTGGGAATCTGTGCACCGGGCAGAAGTTCCCAATTTTCCCATTCCAGCTGATCAGTCAAAATCATAGTCTGCAGGGTTAATGAAGTTTGCAAAGGAATAGGATTGAGGTCGGTATCGGAAGTGCGCCAGAAACCAACGGAGTTGAAGCTGTAACCATGCGCACCGCTATCAAAGACATGAGCGAAAGCTTCAACATCTTTCCAGAGTTCGTAAACACGGAAGGGGTTGGCGTAAGGAATAAATACCAGTTTCTTAAGCTCTTCCTCGGAAACGTTTTCCGCGAGGTTACGCTTGGTCATCAGTGCCGCACCCATTGCTACTGCAAGGTAGGTGTCGGTAAAACGGATGATCGGAGGCAGGCAGGTATCTTTCATGAGCCAGCAAAGGGAATCCGGGAAGGTACAACGGTTAACGTGTTCACCGATAACATCACGATCGATCAACGCACGTCCGTTGGGGTTACGGATGTCCTGCCCCAGAGGCATAACCTTCCCGTCGATTTCGAGCATAGCGTGGTTCATCACGGAAATCATGTATTTCCAATCAGGGTTGCCCAAAGGACGGGAGTCGGTCTTATCAAAAAGGGTCGGTTCCCAAGCGCGGCAAACGCGGTTTTCAATGTCTATCTGAAAAGCATCATCGTGCAGTACTTTCTTGGCAAATCCTTTAGGAAGGGTTCCACCGTTGTCATGAGAATTGGTATGGGAGGATTTCCCGGTACCGGAGAGACCGAAAAAAGCGATGGATTTTTTACCCAGCTTTTTCATCTCTGCATCAGGGCAATCAGCAAAATCAATTTCCTTGATACCACCGTGACATGCAGCCATGCCGACACGGATACCGGAAGTCCAAGCGAGAGTTAAAGTTCCCTTTTTGCGCTCACCAAAGTAACGCATGCCGAAATTGTAGATAACGTTGCATTCTTCATCTACGAGAGCCAACTGCGGGTTGCCTTGGTTATGGTAAAAAGTATCATCGTTGCGCCAGAGATTATCACCTATAATGATGATGTCCTGAATGGGCAGCTTCGCACTTCTGGCGTACTCTTCTGCGAGTTCGTCAAAAGGGGTAAAGTTGACCAGCCAGTTAAAAATATTAGCAGCATCGTCTTCACCGCCGAGGATGGTGGCTTTGATCATCAGGTCCTGATCCAGACCTACAACGGCCTCGGCCTTGATGAGCGGACGCTCCTGCATATCGGAGATTGCTTCCCTTAAATCTCCGAGCACCTTGCGCTGATCCGGACCGTTCAAACGATTGTAAAAACGGCGGGCCAGAGCGGTACGGCCGACGATCTTTCCGTGACAATGGTTGAGCAATTTTGCTCCCTCAGGCAGGCCAAGTCT
>DDLU01000184.1 GCA_002340305.1 Desulfovibrio sp. UBA2564 | reverse complement strand
TATTTAACTGCTTAAAATACCCCGTTAATTTCACATCCGCAGTACTTGCACATACCGTCTTGAAGTCCTGAGTTCTTCATTTCGAATCCGTAGCGTTTGAGTAGCTCTTTGTGACAGTCCGGGCAGAAGGTGGATGTGTTGTCGTTGCCCGGAACATTGCCGATGTAGACGTATTCCAGTCCTGCTTCTGTTCCGAATTTTCTGGCTCTTTGCAGGGCTTCCATTGGGGTTATAGGGCAATCCTGCATCTTGTAATCCGGGTGGAAGCGGGAGATATGCCATGGTACTTCCTTGCCCAGCTCTCCGGCGATGAAGGCTGCCATTTCTTTCAGTTCTCCCGGAGTATCGTTTTTACCGGGGATGAGCAGGGTAGTGACCTCAACCCACCAGCCGTTTTTCTTTATGTGTTTAAGGTTGTCGAGGACCGGATTTAAGCATCCGCCGCAGGTCTTGCGGTAGAAGTCATCATTGAAGGCTTTCAGGTCGATGTTTGCAGCATCGATAAGCCCGCTCAGCTCTTCAATACAGTCCGGGCTTTGGAAGCCGTTGGAGACCATGATGTTTTTCAGTCCCTTGGAGTGTGCAATACGGGCGGTGTCCTGCATCAGCTCGAAAAATATAGTCGGCTCGGAGTAGGTATAGGATAAGGAATCACACTTATGGCCGATGGCTGCTTCCACCAGAATTTCCGGGGTTACTTTTTGTCCGGTGATTTCGCGCCCTGTTTTGGGATGCTGGGAAAGGGATGCATTCTGGCAGAAGCTGCAACCGAAATTACAGCCCTGAGTTCCCAGTGAAAAGGTGTCCGTGCCGGGCAGGAAGTGGTAGAGCGGCTTTTTTTCCACGGGATCAACATTGAGGGCGGCTACGAGTTCATAGGTGCGGGTCTGGAGTTGGCCGTCAACATTTTGCCGTACTCCGCAATTTCCGTGTTCCTGATCGTCAATTATGCAGAAGTGGCTGCATAACCGGCATTGGACTTTGCCGTCCTTAAGCGATTTCCAGAGTCTGGCGGGATGAAGCATGCTTTTCCTTATCTTTTACTACGGTTTGATCTCAGGTACCACGAAGATGGGACCGACCTGAGTGTCCTCCTTGTCCTTATCATCCTTTTTAGGTGATACCCGTATGGTATTGGAATTATGATCTGATTGAATCGAAATCTGACTCTTGTTACCACTTCCAGTCCCCATACGTACGGGCTTGCGGTCCTTGGCGGTATCCTTATTAATGAACTTTGTTCCTGCTATGGCGTTGCCGCACAGGAACACACCAGGAATAATAAATGCTGTCAGCAAAGTTTTCTTGTACATGGTATTTCTCCGTGGCATAGTATAAACTCTTATTCGGTCCTGTGCAAACAATGGACCTTTTTCTTTTTCAGGCAGTGGAAAATGGGGCATGTTGTTCCTTGAACTTCTACGGGATTAAGCATATACAGTCCGTTCTTATCCGCAAGACTGTTAGGAGATATTAAATATGGCAAGTCGTTCTGATGCATACAAGGCTGCAGGTGTAGACATTGATGCGGCCAATGATTTTATCGGTCGCATTAAAGGTATGGTGGGTTCCACCTTCACCAAAGGTGTAGTCACCGATATCGGCGGGTTCGGCGGGCTGTTCAAGCTTGACCTTACTCAGATGGACGAGCCTGTGCTGGTTTCCGGTGCAGACGGTGTAGGAACCAAACTCAAGTTGGCTTTTGCCTTAGACAAGCACGATACGATCGGTATCGACCTTGTGGCTATGAGCGTAAACGATATTCTCGTACAGGGAGCAAAACCCCTGTTTTTCCTCGATTACTTTGCTACAGGTAAGCTTGAGCCCGGTGTGGCTGAAGAAGTCATTGCAGGTGTCTGCGATGGCTGTAAGCAGTCCGGCTGTGCGCTGCTCGGCGGTGAAACAGCTGAAATGCCCGGCTTCTACGCTGATGGCGAGTATGACCTTTCCGGTTTTTGTGTAGGTATTGTTGACAACGCTAAGATTGTTGACGGTTCCTCCATCACCATCGGGGATTCCATCATCGGTCTGGAATCTTCCGGTATTCATTCCAACGGTTACTCTCTGGTGCGCACGATTTTTGATGAGTCCGGCCTGAAAGCAGATGATCTGCTCCCCGGTACTGACCGGAAAATCGGTGAAGCTCTGCTGACCCCCACCAGAATTTATGTAGATGCGGTTCACAACCTCTCCCGCGACATTGAGATCAAAGGTATGGTTCACGTGACCGGCGGCGGTTTCTATGACAACCTGCCTCGTATCCTGCCCAAGCAGGTTACCGCCGAAATTGACTTTAATGCATGGGAAGTTTCCCCTGTATTCAACTGGCTCAAGGAACAGGGCGATCTCAGCTGGCCTGAAATGCTGCAGATCTTCAACACCGGTATCGGATACATTCTCGTTGTATCCAAAGACCAGGAAGAAGATGTTCTGAGCAGACTGTCCGGCATGAAGCTCAACTCATGGAAGATCGGTGAAATCACCGCCCGTGATGGAGATTCCGAGCAGGTTAAAGTTAATTTCTAGTTTTTGTTTTTGAAAAGTTGAAAGCCCCGCAAACATCAGTTTGCGGGGCTTTTTGCTTATGTGCCGCAGAAAGTCTGATAAACCCGCTGGCTTGGTTCCGGCGGTTCCATATACTCAGCGTATTCCGGTTGTTCTTCGTAAGGTTTACTGAGGATTTCGATCAAGCGCTTGGTCGGCTCGTAATTACTATTATCAACAGCTGCGCTGATGGCTTCCTCCACACGGTGGTTACGTGGGATAAAAGCCGGATTGTTGTGGTCCATGGTCCGGGCTGCATCTTCTGCGCTGATGTTCTGGCGCGTTAGTTCCTGTTTCCATTCTTTCATCCAGGCACTGATTTTATCCTGCTCACTGAATAGTTTCAGCAACTGATCTGAATTACCTGTGACCGCTTTACCCAACATTCTGAAGCTGCGGGTGAAGTCGATCTTGGCTTCATGCATGATCTGCAAAAGGTTATTCAGCAACTCCTGCGCCTGTTCATCGGGGTAGAGCCCGATTTTATTGCACATTTCTGTAAAGTAGTGCTGCTTAAATTCCGGTCCGAATCCCTGCACTATTTCTTCAGCTCGTGACTTGGCCTGATCTGCATCCTTATGAATCAGGGGCAGCAGGCATCCTGCCAGTCCTGCAAGATTCCATTGC
>DDLU01000069.1 GCA_002340305.1 Desulfovibrio sp. UBA2564 | reverse complement strand
GAGGAAGCTTACCGCATAGCCATGCTGGTTAAAGAATACAACCCTCATGTAAACATTCAATTCCCGCAGAAATCCATCTTCAACAAGCTTGAGACATTTGAACAACCACGCGAAGTAAAGCGATTCTGCGGTAACTCCCACTGCATGGCCTTACTGCGCAATATGACAGTCCACCGTTGCGGAGCCGGAGCTTACAAACATTTTGCTCCTGAGGGAATGCTGAGCGAAGGATTCCGCAATTGCCCGCACATGTCATATGATCTGAAGAATTTCGATTACAACGACTTTGTGCTTTGGCGTTCACGGTTTCCCCTTGAAGCCTGCACCTATTGCAATTTCTCGGACCGCACTCCTTCCGTGGGCTGGAAAGTGGAGAAAGGACATAAACCTTTCAACACTGACTATGAAATCGCCAGCCACTACAATCTTGCCAAACGCATGATTATTCAGGAGAACCTGAAAGATGCCGAAAAACAGGTAGAATTCATCCGCAACGGCTACGGGGACCTTCCGCAAATTAAAGTCATCAGAGGTTTGATTGCTGCACAACACGATGACTTGCCAGGAAGCATTGAAGCATTTTCTGCCGCGTTACAGCAGGCCCCGGATAATACCGAAGCCAAATACTTCCTTGACATGCTTCGCAAGCAAATAAAACCATCATAAACGCTTTCTGATATTCAAAAAAAGTTTTATCTTTAACGGAAATTGATTTAATCTGTGCTCATTTATTAATGCGTCACAGGAAGGCCCGATAACTCTACCTACTTTCTGAAACTGATTGTTCAAGCTGGAGTTATTATTTCAGTAACATACGGGCCTGCATATCCGATTTTTCTTGATATGTCGGTCTATCTCACCTATCAAATTTACATGAACTGGGACTGGGACAAATTATCCGAACAACGGCAGAGGAATAGAGGCGGTGGGGGAGGAGCTCCGAAACCGCCGAATGTGGACGATATCAACTCCACGATCAAGAAACTCCGCGGTACCGGCGTGCCGGGCGGCAAATTTATTATCATCGGCATCATCCTGCTCTGGTTTCTTTCCGGGGTATACATTGTAGAACCGGATGAAGTCGGCGTGGTAACCAGATTCGGTGAATATGTGGACACCACCACACCGGGTCCTCACTACCACCTTCCGATTCCCATTGAATCGGTCATGAAACCCAAAGTCACACAGATTCGCCGTGTGGAAGTGGGCTTCCGTTCCTACGGCTCTTCGCGCTCCTTTACTCAGGGACAGTCGCGCAACGTGCCCGAGGAATCACTCATGCTGACCGGTGACGAGAACATCGTTGATGTTCAGTTCATCGTACAATACCAGATCAAAGATCCGGTTAACTACCTTTTCGAAGTCAGCAACCAGCCTAAAACCATTCAGGACGCTGCCGAAGCAGCCATGCGTGAGATCATCGGTAAAACCAAGATCGAACTTGCTCTGACAACCGGTAAGCTCCAGATTCAGACAGAAACCCGTAAGCTGTTGCAGACCATTGTGGACCGCTACAAGCTCGGCGTTAATGTTCTGGCCGTGCAGTTGCAGAATGTGCATCCGCCGAACGAGGTTGTGGACGCGTTTAAAGACGTTGCCAGTGCCCGTGAGGATAAAAGCCGTTACATCAACGAAGCGGAAGCATACCGCAACGACATCCTGCCCAAGGCAAGAGGTCAGGCTGCGGTTATCCTGAACAAGGCCGAAGCTTATAAGGAAACCAAAATCCGCGAAGCTGAAGGTCAGGCCAAGCGCTTTATGGCTGTCTACAAAGAATACCAGAAGGCCAAGGACATCACGGTTAAACGTCTGTATCTGGAAACCATGCAGAACATCCTGTCCAACCCTGAAGTCAGCAAGGTCATCCTTTCCGATGACACCGCAAAGAAAGCACTTCCTTTCCTGTCCCTGGACGGAAAGGGACTTCCAATCAACACCGGTAAAAAATAGGGGATATGAAGATGAGTTTACTCAAGAAAAGTTCCGCTCCCCTGGCAATACTGATTATTGTTGCCGTGCTGGGGATTGCGCAGAGTGCATACATTGTTAAGCAGACCGAGAAAGCCATTGTGCTCCAGCTCGGTAAGCCTAAATCCGGCCCCATGGGACCGGGGCTGCATTTCAAGTTGCCCTTCGTCCAGAACGTAATCTACTTTGATTCACGCCTTCTGGAATACGATGCCCGTCCGGCTGAAATTCTGACCAAAGACAAAAAGAACATGGTTGTGGATAACTACTCCAAGTGGCGCATCAGCGATCCCTTGCAGTTTTACCGTACCGTTCGCTCCATCCCCCGTGCCCAGGCACGTCTGGATGATATTATCTATGCGGAACTCCGTGTTGCCCTTGGTCGCTACACCCTGATCGAAATCATCTCCAGTGACCGTACTTCCATCATGGAAGAGGTTACCCAGACTTCAAATGCCCTGCTTGAGCCTTACGGCATTGAAGTTCTTGATGTGCGTATCAAACGAACCGACCTGCCGCCTGAAAACGCCCGTGCAATTTATGGGCGCATGCGCGCAGAACGTGAACGTATGGCTAAGCAGTACCGTTCACAGGGTAGCGAAGCAGCAGCAAGAATTACCGCTGCCGCAGACAAGGAAAGAGCCATTACCATTGCAGATGCCAACCTTAAAGCTGATATCCTGCGCGGTGAAGGTGAAGGTAAAGCAACCAAAATCTATGCTGACAGCTTCGGCAAGGACCCGAGATTCTATGAATTCAAGAAGTCCCTCGAAGCTTACGAAACAGGACTCAAAGAGAACACAAGGCTGATCCTCTCGCAGGACAACCCGTTCTTGAAGTTTATGAAGTAGTTTCACAGCAAACTCGACATAGAGCTAATAAGCCCTTAGTATCTCACGATATTACGGGCTTTATCTTTATCTACGCGCACTTAATAAAAGTTTTTGGAGAGCCGCCGAGGGCATCATGGAATATAAACATCTCATAGTTGGCGCAGGAATTACGGGCTGCACAATAGCACAGCGCATAGCCGAAGACTTGGGCGAAAAAGTTCTGGTCATCGACATACGTGACCATATCGGCGGCAACTGCCACAGCCACATTAACGCTGAAACAGGCGTAGAAGTGCACAGCTACGGCACCCATATTTTCCATACCAAAGAAAAGCGTGTCTGGGACTTTCTGAACCGCTTCGGCGAGTTCAACAGCTACCGCCATAAAGTTGTGACCACCTACCAAGGCCGCACCTTCCACATGCCGGTAAACCTGCAAACCATTAATTCCTTTTTCGGAATTAGCCTAAGGCCGCATGAAGTGGAAAATTTCATCGCCGGCAAAAGCGCAGAAGAAAATATCACTGATCCGCAGAACCTTGAGGAAAAGGCCATCAGCCTCATCGGGCGGGAATTGTATGAGGCTTTTGTTAAAGGCTACACTCTCAAGCAATGGGAATGCGATCCCAAAAAGCTGGATGCATCCATCATCACCCGCCTGCCTTTCCGGCATACCTACGAATGCGATTATTTCACTGACCGCTATCAGGGATTGCCATGGAACGGCTACACCAAGCTGTTCAAAAACATGCTGGATCATGAACAGATCGAAACAAAACTGAATACAGACTTCTTCGCGATCAAAGAGGAACTGCCGGAAAATTGCAAAATATACTACACTGGTCCGGTAGATAAATATTTCGGTTACTGCCACGGCGAACTGACATGGCGTTCCCTGCGCTTTGAATACCGTGTTGAAGCTGTTCCCGACTATCAAGGTTCCTCTGTCATGAATTACGCAGATATCGACGTTCCCTATACCCGCATCCACGAATACCAGCACCTGCACCCGGAAAGGGAAAACAAAAGCGGCAGAACCGTCACAGCGCGTGAATTTTCCATGAAATGGAAACAAGGCGATGAGCCGTACTATCCGGTCAATACTGACGGAGACCGCAAGCGGCTGGAACTATATTTGAAAGAAGCGGCAAGACTCAAAAACGTACACTTCCTCGGCAGACTGGGGCAATACAAATACTACGATATGGATAAGGCTGTGCTGGCCGCGCTGAAATTTTGTGATGAAAATCTGGCTTAGGAACAACCTAAGACGTTTTTTCAGTACCAACCATAAAGTTATGTCAGGAGCATGACGATATTCTTTATAATTTCATCACTGTAATTATGCCGTTGGAGAATAAAGAATGCCAGACGCCATCTCATTTTCCGGGTTCAGAAACCTTCATATTTCGAACGAACAAACTGATGCCTTATCCCCTTCCAAACAGAACGCAGAGGATGACCTTAAGGCAAAAAAGATCTTGTAGCCCTATCCGCTGAAGCTGTGCTCCTTGAGATGGAAAATACAAAAAAGCCGAAAAAGGAAGACCACTCCTGGGCGGCTTACGGTTTCGAGGATGGAGAATTCAAACTGAAAAATGGCAACCGCCAGATTGTAACAATAGAAAATTCCAACCTGAAGATAGAAGAATACGATAAAAATAATAAGCTTATCAGAAAGGTGGAAGGCAACTTGACTGATGACGGGGCAGTGCTGAACACTCAGATATTTAACAAAAACAACGAAGTCATTCAGCAGATAAACACACAATTTGAAGAGCTTAAAACCGGCAATAAAAGTGCTGCCAAAGTATCAAGGTCCATACAGTGGTTTGATGGCGACAAGCTGAAACGCACCATGGAAGATTCCATGCTTCTCAATTCCAGATACAATGTTCAAGACGCTGTAATTTTATATGGGATACAAAAAATCACAGATGATTTTGAAGAACTGGTCGCAAAACAGACTCAGGATTCGCACCGGACCGAGTATAAAGCTGCCATTGTAGAATACAATAACGGGAAGAAATCAAAAGAAATCCATATGAAACAGAAAGGGGACTTTGTTAACCAGACCAACAGGGCGTTTGTAAAAAATGATGGCATGGACGGCAAAACAACCAAAGAATTAAGGCAAAGTTCTTCCCTTAAGATAGACACTGTAAACTACGACCTTGATGGAAAAATACTGCGGCAGGCCCATTGGGATGAATCATTCTCTGATTCCACCGCTCCCACCGGGGGGATTTTAAAGCAGGGAATGACTGTCTCATGGTATAACGATGGAGAATTGGTAAAGAAGGAGCGCAGTTCAGCAAAAGTAGAGGAATCAGAATCATCAAAACTCCCTAAAAGACCAAAACTCCTTGAAGTTCTTGGAATTTCAAAAGAAGTTTACACTCAGGGCAACACTCCGAAGTCGGCATCCCAAATTATGGCTGATCCGTTACTGGATAGCTCTGCCCGCGCTTCCTTTTTCGTTGATAATATAAAAAATCATGCTTCAAAAGGTGACTATAAAACCGCTTCGATGGTTGAACATGATAACGTTGAAGACCGGCCTTATGATATGGAATGGTCCAACACAACTTATAAAGACGGAAAAATAGTCGCCAAACAGGAAGATACGGAAAAAGCCCGCAAGAATCCCCTGAAGCATGGGATGGAATTCTGGACAGGCCGGGGTCTTACTGAAGCGGATGTACCGGCAACGATAAAAAGTTCTTCGCACAACGATACCAGCTATAAAAATGGCCGGGAGAACAATTCCGCGACAATAGAGGTAAGAGAAAGCGCGAATACAAATCACCACGGTCCGGATTCCATAACAACCAGTGTACACGGAACACAAAAAAAGAACTTTCAGACCACAAAGATTAACAAGATAATAGATGGCAGGATCGAAGCAGCGGACACAGACCTTCACGCCGCATCAAAAAGAATACCGTGTTCGACTTAAAACAGATTATTAATGGATCGTGGCTCTACTGACTATGATAGCGCATCAAATTAAAACGCAAGACTCTCCAAAATGGAGTTGGAAACGAGCATGCCGTTTTTGGTCAGCCGCAGATAACCGGAACTCATGCGCACGAGTCCGTTTTTATGCAGTGCGCTGATTATGGATGCTTTTTCCTTGGTCAGATCACGTCCGATCAGCTCTTTGTAGTCTGAAAGCCTAAGGCCTTTTGAAGTTCGCAGACAAAGCATGATCAGTTCCTGCGCTTTGATCTCATCAGTAAGTTCTTCGAAATCATCACCGACAAAACCGCCGCGTACTGCCGCATCATATTCATCCATGTAACGTGGGTTGGTGAATCTACGGTTGCCGATTGTAGATACTGCGGACGGACCGAGTCCGAGGTAATCCAAGCGATCCCAATAGCCTTGGTTGTGGCGGGAAATAAAACCCATACGTGCAAAATTGGAAATCTCGTACTGAATATAGCCCATGGCTTCCAGATACTCCGCGCCATAAATAAACATACGGGCTTGCTCTCCTTCAGGAGGCAATTCCATATCAATATCATCCGCACGCTGTCCGAAAACTGTTCCCGGTTCAATGGAAAGACCGTAACATGACATATGCTCCGGCTTAAGCTGGACCACAGCCTTGAGTTCATTATTCCAATCCTTAACCTTCTGGCGGGGCAAACCCCAGATCAGATCAATGCTGATATTCCCGAATCCGGCCTTGCGGGCCATGTAATAGGAATCCGCAGCCTGTCTTGCGGAATGCGGACGACCGAGAGTTTCAAGGTTACGGTCATCAAGAGACTGGAAACCGAGGCTGATCCGGTTGATGCCCATATCATGAAGGGCTTTGAAATATGAAAGGTCGTTGGCTGAATCCGGGTTGGCTTCAAGGGTGATTTCCATACCCTTGGTGAAGCTGAAATGTTTGCGCAAGGCATCCATGATCAGTTCAAGCTGGAATGGCGGGATCAGGCTGGGAGTTCCGCCCCCGAAGTAAACAGTGCCGATACGCGGATTCTTGAGCCGCTTACCCCAAAGCTCAATCTCGGTGAGCAGGGTTTTCATGTACCATGCGAAAGCGACCTGCTCAAAAGGCTGGGAATGGAAAGCGCAATAGTTGCATTTGCGTTTACAGAAAGGCACATGGACATAGACCAGAAGATCTCTGGCTTCACTGCCGTCACCACGCAGCAGCGGGGCATTAAAAAAAGCTGGGGTCATTCCCATTTATCTGAAATCCTTTAAAATGGGATGCGCTCCGCGTTTTTATTGGAAACTATTTCGCCTCCGGCGGCTTAAACCCTTTTATTGCGCCCCGTCCCGGGGCTTACCCCTTAGGGGCGTTGCCTTTCAGGCCCGGGCAAATCCGCTTTCCTGCGGATTTGTG
>DDLU01000129.1 GCA_002340305.1 Desulfovibrio sp. UBA2564 | reverse complement strand
CCAGGCTGCGCTACATCCCGACGTCACGAAGAGTGGTTCTATGGAAATGTGTTGTTCCTGTCAATAAGTTTTTTGAGAAAAATATTTATTGCTAAAAAAGTTAATTATTTTAGATTTTAACAGTGGTATTTGAGAACAGCTTTTGTCTTATGCCCCGGGGGCCTGCGGCCGCAGGGGTTTTCCGCATTTATCGCATTTTACGGTTTTATCTTTGTCTTTCAGTCGGACAATAGTAACTTTTCCGCATTGCGAACATTTACGTTTGCGTTTAAAGGCCGCTAAAAGGCTTGAGTATATACCCCACATGTTGGTCCTGCATTAGTGCCTATTAAAGGGTGTTTCGGGCTAGTGCCACTCACACTTACAGTCTGTTTATTCTCCCCCGGAGAAGAGTTGAACTCTGTAAAGTCCGGGGCTGACTGTGATGTGTTCGGACATGCCTACAAGCCTTTATTCCACTACTTGCCCGTCTTTGGTCAAGATTTTT
Source organism: Desulfovibrio sp. UBA2564 (assembly GCA_002340305.1). GTDB lineage: Bacteria > Desulfobacterota > Desulfovibrionia > Desulfovibrionales > Desulfovibrionaceae > Maridesulfovibrio. The sequence continues at coordinate 5,631 of DDLU01000129.1, read as the reverse complement.
ACGCGATAACACTGCTGCAATTTTTGCAGGCATGCTTAATGCGGTTGCCAGTCAATGGACAACCGCTTTTTTTAATGACGATGAAAATCGTATTAACTCTCCATGTACTCGTGCAGTGCCTTGCAGAGCTGGTCAGCACAGGAAGTGTTTTTTTTGCCGCAGGTGATACCTTCGAGGGTCTCGATGACCTTTTCCAGTTCCATACCTTCCACAAGAGCGGAGACTGCCTTGAGGTTACCATCGCAGCCACCGGTGAAGGACACGTTGTGCAGTTTGTTACCGTTCACATTGTAGCGGATCAGCTTGGCACAGACACCTTTGGGAGTAAAAACATGGCTGTCTGCGGGAACTTCAACTCCGCCGAGGGGGGTAAGCATGGTCGGCTGAAGGGTGATGTTTTCCATTTCGTCCTCTGTATTTGATTAAAGTCATATCCGCTGCAGGATGCTGCGGGTAAAGTTGAATTGATTGTGCTGCAAGTTTTTCATCATGAAAATGACGGTTAGGTCAAGGGTGTTTTTGGCTGTGTTTTGCGGCTTGTGTTTTGACTTTTACGACTTATAATGTGATTTCATGGTTTTGCTGTTTGGCAAAAAAAGAAAATTTGTCCAGTTTTCCAGGCTGGTATGCAGATAAGGAAGATTTCGATGTTGAGAAAAGTGGCTAAAAGTCCAGCACAGATATATCCGAAAGCATTTCAGGAAAGCCCAACCAGATTACAGGTGGAGGTAACCACACGTTGCAACATGAATTGCTCCATGTGCGTGAAATATGCTCCGGAAAGCGATATTGCAGAAACCGACCTGAGTCTTGAAGACTTTAAAAAGTTGGGACCGGCTTTGGAGCATTGCGAAAAACTGGTGTTGAACGGCATCGGTGAGCCGTTGCTGCACCCGGATCTTGCGGCAATGGCTTCATTTGCCTGTGAGCGCGATCAGGACTTGCAAAACTATTTTGATTTTGTCTGGACTCCGGGTCGGAGTATGAAGCGTGAAAAGCTTTTTGATCTTATCCGTGAAATGCGTGCCGATGCAGAAGCACAGGATATCTGGATCAACCTGCGAAATTTAGCAGAATGGGGTCAGCGCATCCAGACTAAAGAATACAAGCAGCTTGAGGAAGTCTATGCCCGTTCCAAAGCACTGGCTGTTGAATTGGGAGTGGAATTGCGTTTGCCACCGCTCATGGCGGAAAACGAACTCAGGTGCTCATTTGTGGAAGAGGGGACAGCTTTCATTACTTCCAAGGGCGAAGTTTCACCCTGCCAATTCCTCTGGCACAGCTGTACCTGCTATCTGGACGGAAGTGAAAAGCTGCTTCGCCAGAAGCAATTCGGAAATATTGCTTCCGGTGAGATTAGTGAAATCTGGAAAGGTTCAGAATTCGCCGGGTTCCGTTCCGAGGTACTCGAATACGAATATCCCTATTGCGCAAATTGCTCGATGGGTCCCTGTGATGACATCACCGGGCGCAGCAATGAATTTGAATATGACTGTTTAGGAGGCGGGGTCCCCTGCGGACATTGTCCATGGGCTATGGGTGGACCCCAGTGTTTAATGTAGCCGGACAGGTGGTGCACTTTTTAGCTGTCTCACATATTTATTGTAATCAAAGGGGACACGAAAAGATGGCGGTACCACCATCGGTGATACCGCCATTTTATTCTCCGTCTTGTGCTTCGGGATCCCGCTCTGTGACGTAGAGAGCGACTTCCTTGCTTTTCATCAGGTCGCAGAAGACCTGTGGCGGACGCTTGTCCGTGAAAATGGCATCGATTTCACCGAGGTCGGCAATACGAACCATTGCATTACGGTTGAATTTGGTGTGGTCGGTGACCAGAAAGATGTTGCGGGCATTATTAATAATTTCGCGGGCGACTCGCACTTCGTGGTAATCGTAGTCGAGCAGGGTGCCGTCTTCATCAATGCCGGAAACACCGATAATACCGTAATCCACCTTGAACTGCTTGATGAATTCTACGGTAGCTTCACCGGTTATGCCCTTGTCGCGCTGGCGAACCATACCCCCGGCAACGATCACTTCGCAGTCATTGTTGCTCATAGTCTGGGCAACATTGAGGTTGTTAGTAATGATTCGCAGGGATTTATGGCCTGCCAGTGCTTTGGCCACTTCTTCGGTGGTTGTCCCGATGTTTATGAACATGGAAGCATGTTCGGGAATGTGCTTGGCAACCATTTCTGCAATAAGCCGCTTTTCCTGATGGAGGATGTTTCTGCGCGCACTGTAATCAACGTTTTCAACGCTGGAAGCTCTGCCGGCACCGCCGTGAAAGCGTTGCAGGAGATTGTTTTTACAGAGTTTATTGATGTCTCTTCTGATGGTCTGGGGGGTTACTTCAAAATGCTGTGCAAGGGACTCGATGGGAGTGAAGCCTCTTTCATTTACAATATTAAAGATTTCCCGCTGTCTTTTCGATAGTGACTCGAGGTTGAGTTTCATGCCTTTTTGTCTTCGTTTGTGCCCTTCAGTCAAAATTATTGCTCCTTCCTTTCGTCACCGAACAATTTTTGTTTATATTATGAGAGGCTTCAGTCTTTTGGTTGTTTTTGTTCTCAAAGATATTCATTTCATGTAAAATGAAAATTATTCGTCAATTCTGTTCTCTTTAGCAGCACTTGCGTTCACAAGCAAGGTAAACGATTGGTGCCCGTTTGTTTGTTGATCATTTGCATTTAAAAGTGAACATCCTGAACCTAAAATGTGTTAAAATCTGAATATTGAATGGTTTACTACGCTGTTTTTGCTGTCCTGTACGCCGTTTTTGATTCGTTGGTCTGTAATATATTTTAGGGGTGTAAGGTCTGGGTTTTATTTTCTTTTTATATAAAAGTCTTGTAAAATGAAAATAAATTCTTGTCATATTGTTTTCAATATGTCACATTTTGTTCAAAAGCGAAACAGAAAGAGGTGGTTTAAAGATTTTCAGCGTTTCGTTTTGAAATATGATGCGTGGGTGGAACCCTATTTACCGGACGCTTTTTTCGGTCAGGGTTCATAATTTTATTACAATTTTATCCGGCATTTCCGGTCGGTTTATAGTGGGTGTTGCATGAAACGTTCAGATTATATCCAGCAGATGGAAGACAGCTCAAAGGTCTGGGATTTCATTATTATAGGTGGTGGTGCTACCGGTCTTGGTTCCGGTCTTGATGCTGCTGCCCGTGGTTATTCCGTTCTTCTTCTTGAGCAGGGCGACTTTGCCGAAGCAACCTCCAGCCGTAGTACCAAAATGGTCCACGGCGGTGTTAGATATCTTGCTCAGGGTAATATTTCTCTGGTTATGGAAGCTTTGTACGAGCGTGGTATTCTTAAACAGAACGCTCCGCACATGTGCTACAACCAGAAGTTCATCGTGCCTGACTACAAGTGGTGGGGACTTCCCTACTACGGTATCGGTCTGAAATGTTATGACATGCTGGCCAGAAAATACAGCTTCGGTCCTTCCCAGATCTTTACTAAAGGTAAAGTCATGCAGGAAGTTCCCGGCGTTCTTACCAAAGGCCTTAAAGGCGGCGTAACTTACCATGACGGTCAGTTTGATGATGCCCGTCTGGCTCTTACCCTTGCCCGCACAATGGCTGACTTGGGCGGTTCTCCCATGAACCATACTAAGGTTACCAATCTTGTTAAGAACTCCAACGGCTACGTCTGTGGTGTTCAGGCCGAAGACAAGCTGACCGGCAAGAGCTATGAGCTTAAAGCCAAAGCTGTTATCAACGCCACCGGTATTTTTACCGATGACGTGATGAACATGGATAATCCCAACCATAAAAAACTGATCGCACCCAGTCAGGGTATTCACATCGTTATCGACCGTGAATTTCTCGGCGGTGAAACCGGTATCATGGTTCCCAAGACCGATGACGGTCGCGTAATTTTCTTCGTGCCCTGGCATGGCAAGGTTGTCGTCGGTACCACTGATACTGCCCTTGACGGTGTTTGCATGGATCCCAAGCCTCTTGAAGAAGAAATCAACTTCCTCGTTGAGCATTCCGCAAGGTATCTCGCAAAAGCACCTACCCGTGCCGATGTCCGCAGTGTTTTCACCGGTATTCGTCCTCTGATTGCAGCAGGTGACTCTGAATCCACCTCCGCCCTTTCCAGAGACCACTACCTGACCGTGTCTCCCAACAAACTGCTGACCATTGCCGGCGGTAAGTGGACTACCTACAGACACATGGCTGAAGACTGCATTGATAACGCAATTCAGATGGGTGGCTTGGCTTTCCGTCCCTGCGTGACCAAGAATGTTAAACTCCACGGTTACACCGAAGAGTTCGATCATAACGATCACATGCACGTTTATGGTAGTGAAGTTGCTGAAATCGAAGCTCTGGCCGAAGAATATCCTGAGCTTGATACACGTATGCACGAGAGACTGCCTTACTCCTGGCTTGAAGTTGTCTGGGCAGCCCGTCACGAATGGGCTCATAACGTCGGTGATGCTCTTGCCCGCAGAACCAGAGCTCTGATCATTGACGCTAAGGCAGCTAATGAAGTTGCACCTAAAGCAGCTGAAATTATGGCTAAAGAACTTGGTAAAGATGAAGCTTGGGTCAAGCAGCAGATTGAAGATTTTCAGGAGCTGGCCAAGAATTACATTGTAGATTAATAGATAATATATTGTGATTTCCCTGATACAGGTGTTGGTGTATCCCTACTGCATCAACACCTGATCCGGAGTATTGCATGAACATATTTCGCACTGTTTCCAGTGCACCATATTCTCCAAAGAACGATGGGGGGCTTCCCTACTCCCATCACCACTTCCCTTTGCCGTCGGTCGCCTGGGCCGACGGCTTCTTTTTTTTCAATTTCACTCAAAAAAGTACTGTAACTGAACTGAAATTTGAGTATATTCAGTCTCAATTTCAATATGTGAGCTGTTTTCCGGTGTGTATGACCATCAATATGACACTATTGGTGTTTCATTGCTGTGTCATTTTCGTTTCAGAGAACGTGGTTAGATGCTTTGGTATCTATCTTTAAATCCACGCTATACGCGGATAAGGGGGGATTAGAATAGGAAAAAAACACGGAACTGGTATTGCAACTGTTTAATATCAAACTATTTTTACTAAAACGAAAACATGAAATGATAAATTCTTTTCGATTTTGAACATTAAGGGCTTGATTTTTTGTTTGTTACAAAATAGTGTTAACTCATAGGAAATGGAAAAGCGTGAGAGATAATCGAACGCTAGGTGGTATTCGTTTCCGAAAAGAAACGAATTTTGTTTTTAACTGTTTTAAGAGATGTGGGAGTGATTATGAGTCCTTTCTTAGGCGAATTAATTGGTACAATGATTCTTATCCTTTTCGGTTGCGGCGTATGTGCCAACGTTTCTCTTGAAAAATCCAAAGGCCAAAACGGTGGTTGGATTGTCGTTGCCATGGGTTGGGGTATGGCCGTAACATTTGCAATCTACGTTGCCGGTAAATACTCCGGCGCGCACATCAACCCTGCTGTTACTATTGGTCTTGCTGCTGGCGGATATTTCCCCTGGGCCAGCGTTCCTGTGTACATCGCAGGCCAGATGGCCGGCGCATTAATCGGTGCGTCCCTCTGCTACCTGGCTTACAAATGCCATTGGGAACCGACTGAAGATC
>DDLU01000248.1 GCA_002340305.1 Desulfovibrio sp. UBA2564 | reverse complement strand
TCCCAAAACCTTTTATTAAGGCCTCGCCGTTTTTATATTCGAAGATGGTAATTTAATTCTTCAAGAAAGTCCTAAATGCCAGTTCGGTAGCGTACAAGTCGGCCTTACTGGTCAGCTCAAACGGGCTGTGCATGGAAAGAACCGGAGGTCCGAAATCAATGACATCCATGCCGTAGAGGGCAAGGAATTTGGCAACAGTTCCGCCACCGCCGAGATCAACCCTGCCCAGCTCAGCCATCTGCCACGGTGCTCCGGCTTCATTGAGGATATTACGCAGCCATGCCACAAATTCGGGATGAGCGTCATTTGCGCCAACCTTACCGCGATGTCCAGTGAACTTACAAAAACAAGGACCATAGCCAAGATAAGCGGAGTTCAGCTTCTCATGGGCATCCTGATAATCAGGATCGATTGCTGCATGTACGTCGGTGGAAAGAGCCTTACCTGCCATCATTACACGGGACATTTTAGCGTTAGGTTCCCATGCTTCGATCAGGTCTTCTAGGCAGTATTCGAAAAAGAGCGATTTAGCCCCGGTAGAACCTTCGGAACCGATCTCTTCTTTGTCATAGAAAAGAACAATCTGGGCATGCTCAGGCTCGGGAGCATTCAAAAATGCTTCCAGCGCAAGAAATACGCAGGAACGGTCATCCTGTCCGTAACCGCCGACAATGGACTTATCCAGACCTACGTAACGAGCAGGACCAGCGGGAACGATATGCATTTCCGCGCTGAACAGGTCTTCCTCAACGATGTCATATTTCTCGTTAAGCAGCTCCAGCACTTTACGCTTTACGGAAGGTTTGCCGTTATCCTTTTCCCCGTCCTCTTCATCTTTAGAAAAAGACAGGGAATGCCCCATCAAAATATTCAGTTTTTCAGCTTCAAAAGCATCGCTGACATTTTTAGTCATCTGCTTGTGAGCAAGGTGCGGCAGCAGATCGAGAATGGAAAGGACCGGATCATCAGCGTCCTCACCGATAACAACATCAACCTTGGTGCCGTCAGCCTTAACTACAACGCCGTGCAGAGAAAGAGGTCTCGCCAGCCACTGATATTTACGAATGCCGCCATAGTAGTGAGTCTTCGCCATGGACATGCCAAGGTCTTCGTACAGGGGGTGCTGTTTGAGATCGATACGCGGGGTATCAGCGTGTGCGCCCACCAGACGGAAGCCCTGCGAGAGAGGCTTTTTACCCTTACGGGCAATGAAAATTGTCTTATCACGGAAAGAACGGAAGCACTGATCTGCGCCGATGTAATCTGCGAAACCTGCTTCTTTAAGCTTTTCTTCTACGTATTTGATGGTTTCGCGCTCAGTCTTGCAGCGAGTCAGAAAGTCGATGTAACGGGCTGCGAGATCATCCATGCCCTGCTGGTGTTCTTCGTCTTTAAAAATTTCCCAGCAGCTCTTCGGTTCATGTTCAAGTTGTTTATTCATATTAAGATGCCTCCGGCGGCCCTTCCAGGGGACTTAAACCCTTTTAATTCGCCACTTCCTGTGGCTCACCCCTTCGGGGCGTTTCCTTTCAGGAAACGGGCAAATCCGCTTTCCTGCGGATTTGTGTAAAACGGGTTTAAGAATCCCAAAAACTTTTATCAGGCTTCGCCGATTTTAGTGTTAATTCTTACTTTAAAATTTGAGAAATTGCTTCAGCGCAAAGTTTGTATTCTTCACGGCTTAGAGTCCGTGGATCGAGACAGAATGCGTCTTCTTCGATACGCCCAATTAGCGGCGGTTCGGTCGAAAGCAGACCTTCTTTAAGTTCTTCAACCGTTACTTTAAACTTTAGCAATACGGTTACCAAAAAAGTCTTCAAATCCTGCTCTGGAAAAGCTCCACCGCCTACGCGGGAAACACCTTCGCGAACACCGATATCTGCGGATTCGTCCAACTCACGGCGTAAAGTCCGGGCTAGTGCCTGAGCCTGCTTCTTCAGATTCTCAGGACTCTCGGTAATCATGCGGACTGTGGGAACTTCACGCTTGGCAGTCTCGGGATCAAGATAGAGACGCAAGGTTGCTTCAAGAGCGGCAAGAGTCATTTTATCAATACGGACTGCCCGGTTAAGCGGGTTCTTCTTGATCGCATCAATATACTTCTTCTTACCGACAATGATCCCCGCTTGCGGTCCACCAAGCACTTTGTCACCGGAGAATGAGACCACGTCCACATCCTCGGCAACAACTTCCTGCACTGTAGGTTCGCGCATCAGGCCAAGACCAGAAAAGTTGGTAAGGTTACCACTACCGAGGTCTTCATAGACCGGAAGATCATGTTTGCGTCCCAGCTCAGCCAATTCTCCTCCGGAAACTTCCTTGGTAAAACCGATTACCCGGAAATTGGAGGTATGCACCTTCATGAGCAACGCGGTTTCTTCATTAATAGCGTTTTCATAGTCATGCAGATGAGTGCGGTTAGTGGCTCCAACTTCACACAGAAATGCCCCGCTCTTGGTCATGACATCCGGGATACGAAACGATCCGCCGATCTCAACCAACTGTCCGCGGGAGACAATCGCCTCACGACCTTTGGCAAGGGTTTCAAGAGTGATCAGCACCGCAGAAGCGTTGTTGTTAACTACAAGAGCAGCTTCGGCCCCGGTAATTTCGCAGATCAGTTTTTCAACATGACTGTAACGGCTACCGCGCTCTCCGGTCTTAAGGTCGAACTCAAGGTTGGAATAACAGGCGCAAGCTTCGGTCACGGCCTTAACAGCTGATTCCGCCAGCAGTGAGCGCCCAAGGTTAGTATGCACAACCACCCCGGTACCATTCAACACCCGCCTGAAATGAGGCTTGGCCCCGGCCCGTACATGGCAGGTCAGGCGCGGGAAAAGTACATCCGGTGAAAGCTGTTTTTCCTCGGTAATGACTCCACCCTTGATTTCCTCGCGGCAGACATCGAGAAACCCGTTAACCAGATCACGGGACAGGGTCCTCGGCAGTCCACCAATTACGCCTTCGTCTTCAAGACGGGTCAGCACAGAATCAACAGATGGAAGATATTTAAAAAGATTGGACAATTTTTTCTCCGTAAAGTTCATCCAATTAAAAAATCATTTTTCCAGAAATTCTGGGTATCTTGTATAAAAAGCTGCCAGCAAATACAAGGATCCGCAGATTAGCACTGTTTTATCACCGGAATTAAGCATTGAAAGGGCTTCGTCAATAGTTTCAGCAGCCTTTGCCCGCTCTCCAAGGACCTCAGCCAATTCCTGAAATGGATACGCCCGCTCATTATCCTCAATTCCGCAGGCGATAACCGGACCGTCAGTGATGCGATGAAGAGCCTCTTTCACCGGATCAAGAGTCTTATCCTTCATACAGGAAAAGATGATCGCATCCGGTTTTATGTCAGACCTCACCAACTCTGCCTCAAGGGCATCAAAGGCATGGGTATTATGTGCTCCGTCAAGAATGTAAGTTTTCTCAGAACGTACAACTTGCAGCCTTCCGGCAATAAATGTTTTCTCCACCCCGCTACGAACCTTATCTGCGTTAAACTCAACACCTGATTTTCCGCAGAACAACCGCCAAGCACAAGCAGCCAGTTGTGCATTCTGTTTCTGATGTTCCCCGGCAAGCGAAGGCTTCAGGTCCGCGACCATCTCTTCTTCATTAATAAGATGGAGCTTGCAGCCCAATTCCCTTGCACGTGCCTCAAGGACCGTCATAGCTTCCAAAACCTGTACGGCAGAAATAGCTATTCCGTTTTCGCGCATAGCATCGGCCTTATCAGCAGCAATCAGATCAATTGTGGAGCCAAGTACTTTCTCATGATCCAAACCGATAGGTGTAAATACGGTCAGATCGGGATCAACGGTGTTGGTAGCATCGTAGCGTCCGCCAAGCCCTGCTTCCATAACCGCCAGATCAACTCCATTATTCTTGAAAGCCACCAGCACCATGCAGGTCAGCAATTCAAAATAGGTCAGCCCGACATCCGGGGCGATCTCCATAACCTGATTGGCGATGGCGCACCATTCTTCCTCTGGAAGCATGGAACCATTAATAGTAATCCGTTCCTGTGGGGTAACAAAATGCGGAGAGGTAAAAGTTCCAACCTTAAGACCGCTCTCAACCCCGATTGCGGTCAGGTACGAGGAAGTAGACCCTTTTCCATTAGTTCCGACTACATGGATAACCGGAAAACTGGATTTTCCACCCCAGTTCTTTACAAATTCTTCCATTCTGCCAAGGCTCAAATCCATATGAAAGAGCCCAAGATCATTCAGATAAGTGCTAAATTCTAGAAAATTTTTAAATTTTAAATCTTTTTTCATTTTTTTCTTGACCGTCAGGTACGTTTTATATACTTATGCATCTCTCGCGGGGCAGTAGCTCAGTTGGATAGAGCAACGGCCTTCTAAGCCGTTGGCCGAGGGTTCGAATCCTTCCTGCCCCGCCA
>DDLU01000283.1 GCA_002340305.1 Desulfovibrio sp. UBA2564 | reverse complement strand
TCTTAGATAGCGAGCCCCGCCATTGATGGCCTGTCTCGGGTCCAGCCTGCTGGTCAGTCCGAGGAGTTGTGCAGTGTCATTGGTCAATTGCATAAGTCCCCGAACCCCGGTCTTACTGCGGGCAAGGGGATCGAAGTGTGATTCCTGATACATCACAGCAGTAAGCAGCAGGGGATCAATGTCATATTTTTGGGCGGCCTTGAGGATGTACCGGCGGTAACGGGGCATTTTTTCCCGAATATTTTTGCGTAAAGAGTAGAGATCGTAAAAATCAGTTTCTTCGGGGATAAATCCGAAATATTTTTCCTGTAAATCCTCAATGGTTCCATTAGCCGTTACCAGATGCCAATAGTCTTCGGCTTTTTGCCCGAGACCATGGACATCCTTGCGCATGTACCATCTATATTCAAGGTCGTCACCGAAATGGTCGGTAATTCTAAGTTTATGCAGGAACGGGCGGATGGGTTTGAATGCGCCTGACTCAACAAGGTGAAAACGTATGGTTTTGTCCTCATTATAATCCAGCAGCGGAGCAAGGTGTTTGGAATTGCTGCCGCTGATCATTGTTGGCTTGCAGGACAACTGTTCGCTGAGATTGTTAAAAGTTTTGACCAGCCCGGAATGAGCAGGGGCAAAGATTTTCTGATCGCAAAGTTCAAAAGGAGTGCGCAGCTCAAACCTGCGGATATGATGCAGCATGGAAGCTGGTTTTTTTTCATAAACCGGTCCTGTGAGCAACGGGGTACTGGTGCTGCTCAGGTCTGGGTTGTATCCGGTTGCCAGCATGATGTCTGCACGGCCTTTGGTTAAAGCTTCAAATGCCAGTTCATGCGTGGGATAGCCTTTGATATTAAGACCTGTTCCGGCAAATTTAACGAAATCATCGACCAGTTCGCGTTCAAATCCGGGACCCCATGGAGAGAGCTTCGGAAAAACTCGTTCAATGTCCACTGCGGCGACTCGAATCGTGCGCGGCAGAGGAATTTCATATTTTACTGAATAAATGTAATAAAAAAGGGAGAATAACGCCAAGTACACAACAATATTGAAAATGTGTTGTGAAAAAAGTATCAAAATACCCTTTTTGGGGTGATATAATTTACTCTGATGTATTGACATTTCCCCGAAAGATTTTTTACGCATTAAAACCCGTCTGCCGTGCTTAACGCTGGCGTACCTCTTGTAAAGGAGGTATTAAAAGCAGGTAAGCGGATCTTCTTGAGCGGCCTAAATAATGAACGACAGGCCCGTCCTGTTAATATACGTCAGACGCAGTGCCGCTATCAAGTAATCAAATTACAGCAAGAATTCCATGCCTTAAGTCAAAAGGCATGCGGAAATACTGTAGAAGGAGCACATTAGTAATGGCTAATACCGTAATCGTGGGAACCCAGTGGGGGGACGAAGGCAAGGGCAAAATCGTTGATATGCTCGCCGAACAAGCAGGTGCGATTGTACGTTTCCAAGGTGGAAACAACGCAGGTCACACCCTTGTTGTGGAAGGAGAGCAGTGTATCCTGCATCTCATCCCGTCCGGGGTTCTCCATCAGGGTAAAAAGTGCCTCATCGGTAACGGTGTAGTACTCGACCCCGAGGTTTTTCTCAAGGAGATTGACGGACTTGCCGAAAAAGGCGTGGACGTTTCTCCCGAGCGTCTGATGATCAGTAAGAAAACCCAGATCATCATGCCGTACCACAGACTGATGGACAATTGCCGCGAATCCCTTAAATCCGCTGATAGCAAGATCGGTACAACCGGTCGTGGAATCGGCCCCTGCTACGAAGATAAAATGAACCGTTGCGGCATTCGTGCTGCTGATCTTGCTGATCCCGAACTGCTGCGTGAAAAAATCGTAGCCGGATTGCAGGAAAAGAACGTTCTTTTTGAAAAACTTTTCAATGTCGAAGCTCTTGACGCAGAAAAGGTATATCAGGAAATGCTGCCCATCGCTGAAAGGGTAGCTCCTTACCTTGCAGATGTTTCTTCCGTTATTCAGGATGTTAATAAAGCAGGTCAGGATGTGCTTTTCGAAGGCGCACAGGGCGTGCACCTTGATATCGACCACGGAACTTATCCTTTCGTAACTTCTTCTAACGTGGTTTCCGGTAACGCTGCTGCCGGTTCCGGATGCGGTCCCAAACAGCTGGAACGTATTATCGGTATCTGTAAAGCGTACACCACCCGCGTTGGTGCCGGTCCTTTCGCCACCGAGCTTTTCGATGAAACCGGCGAAACCTTGCAGAAGAACGGTCATGAGTTCGGTGCAACCACCGGACGTAAACGCCGTTGCGGCTGGCTGGACATGGTTGTCCTGCGCGAAACCGCACGTCTCTGCGATCTCACCGAGTTCGCCCTGACCAAACTGGATGTTCTTTCCGGTCTTAGTGAAATTAAAATCTGCGTTGCCTACGATTACAATGGTGAAAAAGTTGATTATCCTCCGCAGGAACAGAACGGTATGGCTCATGTCAAGCCCGTTTACGAATCCATGCCCGGTTGGGATGAAGATATCACCAAGGCATCTTCCTATGAAGATCTGCCCGAAGCCGCGCGTAACTATATTGCACGCATTGAAGAACTCTCCGGCGTAAAAGTCGGCATAGTCTCTGTCGGTCCTGACCGCGCTCAGACTATTGTAAGATAATTGATGCCTCCGGCGGCTGGGGAAGGGAAACTTTTGGGAAAAGTTTCATCTTTGCTCTCCATATCCGTAAGATTCGAAGCAAAGCTTCTTCTCTAACGGCTAGTGGTCCTTCCCCATCCCCCATCCCTTTAAAACTTTTCATCGGGTCTTTGACGCTGGAGACGTTTTGAAGGGGAGAGTATTAAAATTTTCTTCCCCACGTAATATTTTGCGTGGGATTTTGTGTTTTTGAGCAGTTCGTTTTTTAGATTAAAAGACGCGAAGCATACTAAAAGTTTTAGGAGAGTCCAGAGAACCCTTTTCCACAAATCCGCAGGAAAGCGGATTTGCTCGGTGCCATAAAGCACCGTAAGCCCCAGGACGGGCGCAGAAAAAGGGTCCTTTGGCTCTCGGAGAGGCCCCCGGCAGGGCCGCCGGAGGCACATCATGTTTACATCTATTCAAGAAACTGCTTCCAGACAAAATCTGGTTCTGCCCCGTTTTGCCAAGCTGGCGCAGAAGCCTCCGCAATGTCTGCTTATTGAGGGCGGCAGCGCTGATGAGCGCATGGACATGGCCCGTTATTGGGCCTGCGTGCTCAACTGCGAGAACGGTCAGGATCCTTGCGGTTCCTGTCAGTCCTGCCAGCAGATTGCAGATAATGCCTTCAATGATTTCCTGCTCATCGATCGCGAAGAGAACGACAGCGGCACTGGATTGAAGCAGGATATATCTGTTGATTCCATTCGTGAATTGCTCCCGGTTTGGGGTCAGCCTCCCCATGGCGGCGGTACCCGTGTGACTGCTGTCCGTGAAGCTCAGCACCTCAACGGCAACTCTGCCAACGCACTGCTTAAGACTCTTGAAGAACCCCGTCCCGGTAATGTTTTTGTACTCACCGCACCGCAGCGTGAGCGGTTGCTGGAGACTTTGGTTTCCCGTAGCTGGGTAATCACACTTGCATGGCCTACTGATCAGCAGAATTCGCCGGAAGTTGTAGAGTGGGTAAATGCAATGCTTTATTTCTGGCGTACAGGCCGGGGCTGGTTTGCCCGTACATCGGCTAAGGGTGCGCTGGATAAGGAAATGGGCTTGCAGGTGATCATGGGTTGTCAGCGAGAGCTTAAAAACGCACTGGTGAATCCCCAATCCACACCCGCAGCAAACGGACTTGCAGGGCTATTTGATCCCAAAGGCCTGCGCAGACTTGATCTCGTACTCGGAAAGGCGCAGGAATCCCTCAACTACAATGTAAATCCGCCGTTGGTTTTAGATTGGGTTTGCACCGCTGCCATGCCTAAGACACGGCGTTAGTGGAGCGTTTATAGCGATTGCCTAAAGCTGATAGCGTAATTCTGTTCAACATCATATCTCCGTTAGCAAATTTTTGTATCATCACCGCAACACCCCCTGCGGCGTTTACGGTACCGGGATTAACAATGCCGGTAAGCGGCCCGGTGAAGTTTGGCTGTTATGGGTAGTGTCCAGTGGGATGAAGTAGGTAAAAGAAAACCCCGGTCAGAACAGATGTTCCGACCGGGGCGTTTTAAATCCATGTTGCACAGATTACTGAGTAACGTGTCCTAACCAAATGTTAACGGTTTGCTTTTAGTTTTACCTAAATTACGCGTATCAACCAAGATTAGCGGTTGTTATGAAGTTAATTCCTAAACGCGTCTAAACCGATTTAGTGGTTGGTTACAAAGTTTCAACAAATCCGTTTTGCCTTAGAGAGGGGGTCCATTTTCGCATTTGCCGGGATAACCGGCCATTTCCTATCTCTCCGTGGGCCCGTTGGAGGTCTTAAAAGAACTCTCGCGGTAGGCTCCCCTCGATTTGAGCCTCTACTTGAGACTCGCTTTTAGAAAGTGACATCAACTAGATTTCACTCCCGTCTGAGGGTTGGTTACAAGTTGCTAATGAAACAACTTCCTCTGCCTTTGATTTAAAGATAACTCCGCTTTAGCAACGCGTCAACACCAAAAATAGATTTTTTGTGCTTAACGATACAAAACCCTGATATCTACGAAGCTTGCCTTTTCTGTTCCGGTCAGAACCATGGCAGCGGTAAGTTCTGCTTTGAGCTGATCGATATACTTCTCAACCCCTTCCTGCAAGTCACCTATGGTGGCGATGGAGAAGGGGCGGCCGATCATTACCGCATCCGCTCCAAGTGCCAGCATTTTAAGGACATCGATACCGGTGCGGACACCGCCGTCAACCATTACCGAACACTGTCCGGCAACTGCGCGGGAGATTTCAAAGAGAACTTCCGCAGTACCGGGGCAGGAGTCTAGCACGCGTCCGCCGTGGTTGGAAACAACGATACCCTTGGCTCCGGCATCAATAGCCATACGTGCTTCGTCCGGGGTCATGATACCTTTGAGGATGAAGTCGGCATTAACGGATTCGATGATTTTGCGCAGCTTGCGCATACACTTGGGAGTAACCGGACGGCCCATCTTTTTGAGGGTGATCAGGCCTGCTGCATCGATATCCATACCGATGATCTTGCATCCGGTTTCTTCAGCTTTCTGGAGTTTCTCATTCAGTTCTTTATCTTCCCAAGGCTTGATAAAGGGAATGCCGTGTCCATCAACTTCTTTAATTCCAGCAAAACCGCTTTCGTGGATGAAAGGCGGTACACCATCGCCAGTACAGCCGATGATGCCTTTGCTTTTACAGCCTTTGAGCTTGTTGGTGATGTAATCCAGTTCAGTGACTTTGCCGCCCATGTTGAACTCAACACCACCGATGGGTGCCGCGATAACCGGGATATCAAGGTCGATCCCCATAATATTTACGGAAGTATCGGGGTCGCTGAATTCATGAATGGTGCGCATGTTCAGCTTAAGGTCTTCAAGGGCCTTGATGTTGTTTTTAAAGCTTGAAGCAGTTCCGAGGCCGCCCATTCCGGGAACTTCGCCAACGCAGGCTTTACCGTTGCAAACAGGGCATACTTTACAATAGCCTTTCATCAATTCTCTGGCATTATCACGTACGTCTTTCATTTTGATTCTCCTAATATTTAAAAAATAGTAATTAACATTCTGGTTGCTACTATGATCAGCAGCACTGCGAAAATCTTTTTGAGCTTACCTACGGGCAGGCTGTGGGCAAGCCTCACTCCTATAGGCGCAGTCAGCATACTAGCTGAAACAATACCGATCAAGGCGGGTAGGTAAACATAACCTATGCAATAGTCGGGCATTCCTGCCACTCCGATACCTGTCCAGATGAATCCGGCAGTCCCTGCAATGGCGATAGGCAGACCTATGGCTGCCGCTGTTCCGATGGCGGTATGGATTACGACATTACACATGGTCAGGAAGGGAACAGAAAGTGTTCCGCCGCCGATACCGACCAGACTGGAAAAGATACCGATCACGTTACCTGCCACGAACATTCCCTTAGAGCCGGGAACCTGTCGTGAAGCCTTGGGCTTGAGTCCGAAAAGCATCTGTGAGGCCACGTAGTATAAGAAGACGACAAAGATGCCTTTCAGAAAATTTGTATTCATGAACGAGGTGGACAGAGAGCCGAGGAACGTACCCAGAATAATTCCCGGGGTAATTGCCTTGAAAATATCCCAGCGCACAGCGCCGCGTTTGTTGTGGGAACGCATGCTGGATATGGAAGTGAAGATGATACTGGCGAGGGAAGTTCCCAGCGCAATATGCATCAGGTGCATTTCTGGGATGCCCAGCGGAGGTAGGGTAAAGACGAGAATAGGTACAATGACCAGCCCGCCGCCTATACCGAGCAGTCCGGCAAGGATACCGGCGAAAATACCAAGTGCAACAAAAATAAGTAAGGTAGAGAACATTCGTTCCTCCTCTGCATGATCTACAGGTTATTCTTTTGAATTACGGCCTGTTGCCGCTTCCTCGACTTCATCAATATGCTTACGCATGGCTTCCCGTGCCTGTGCCGGGTCATTGTTTTCAAAAGCTTCGAGAACCTTGAAGTGTGCGACTATTGAAGCCTGTTGTCTTTTGGGCGGTTGCAGTATTTCGCTACGGCTTTCCTTCATGATGCGGTCCAGTGCCTGCATCATTTCCGGGAAAATTGAGTTTCCGGTAGCCTTGGCGATTTCAAGGTGCAGCTTGGTATCAAGGTCGCTGGTGTTATTCCCATTTTGGGCTTGCATCTGCTGGTCACAGACTATCACTTTCAGGCGGTTGAGGGTGGGCTTATCCATAGAGGCAGCAGCGAGAGCCGCAATCTCCGGTTCGATAACTCTGCGGAATTGAAAAATGTCACTGATTCTTTTTTTCTGGTCACTGAAAGCTGCGGTGAAAGCTTCAAAAATATCAGCATCCATGTCGGCGAGGATATAAGTTCCATTTCCTCGGCGGCTTTCAACCAGATTTTTTTGAGCCAGAGATTTGATGGCTTCGCGTATTGAGCTTCTGGATACTTTGAATCGTTCCGCCAAAGCACGTTCCGCAGGCAGTTTGTCGCCTTTTTTGAAATTGCCCGATTCAATAAGCTCGGCAATCTGTCGGGCTACCGACTGGTGTACTGTTTTCGCTGGATTTGCTGAATCCATAATGGGTCCTACCAATTGAAGTTTTCGTGTAATTGGTCTGACCAATATCATTGGTCCAGTAATCAATCAAGCGTTTGGTACTAAAAAAGCCGCCTATCCTGTGGATAGACGGCTTTAAAGCTACAGCTTGCAGCGATAAATCTATGTGCTCAAGGTCATAAAGCGGGCCAGAGTGGCCAGACCAATGCAGATAAAAAACAGCGCCAGACCTGTAGCAAATTTGTTCAGTCTGCCACGCTGGTAATCTTTGATGAAGCCCCATTTAACCGCGATGCGGTAGAGTCCGGCAACTACGTGCATAATAACCAGCGGAGCCAGCAAGAGGTAGAAGAAAATCCAGGGGCCGGACTGAATGCGTTCAGCAGAACGGGCAGCAGTGATGGGTAGATCGCTGAGCACGGCCCACATGTGGATTGCGCCCATGACCAGAATAAGCATGGCGGAGACCACCTGTACGACCCAAAGCCATGTGTCGCGATGTTTGAGCATCTTGGCGTGTTTCCAGATGGTTTTCTGGCCTTCCAATCTGAAAGGAATCTTGCGCGCTGCAAGGTAGAAATGAAAAAGGAAAAGCAGGAAAAGCAGCGGGCCGCCGATCTGGGCCATGTAGTTTTCCTCGTAAGTGTGGGCAATGGTGTCCATGATATCAGGACTGAAAATTACGCTTGAAACAAGGCTCATATGCATAAAGACAAAAATGATAAGAGCCACCCCTGAAAACATCTGGAGCCAGTCCAGAATTGCGTCACTCTTGCCCCGCTTGGCAGGAGTAACTGTCGAGTTGAAAGACATCAGCACCTCCGTATAATAATTGAAATAAAATACCGCGCAACCGGTATTTCCCGCGCCGGAGATAATGTCTCCCGGAAGTTGTTTTGTCAATCAGCATAAACCATATTGTTTGCTGGTAAGGCATTGTAATCATGGAAAGCAAGTGCGTATTCACGTTTTTCGTAATTGAGGTGCCTGTGGAGTGGTTTTTTTGCATCTTTTTTAAAGCTTACGTTGACCTTGGGGAAACCTGTGCTTAAATTATTTTTTAGTGTTTATGGGATATTGTTAATCGTCCTCTATTTTTATGATAATTTGTACCTCAAACCTGATTGACATACCGGAGTTTAAGAGACATGGTCCCTCAACAAAATGTGAAGGCTGTAGCAGTCGTTAAAGGATTTGATTTTGAAAAATTATGTATTCTTATGTTGCTTTGCGGGGTGCTGTTAATGAGTGCCGGTTGTAAAGTTGAAAAAATAGACGCCCAAAAGAAAGAAGAAGTGTCTGTTGGATTGGTTGAGAATGAATCCGGCGCAGCTCCTGCCAGTCCTGCTGCGGTAGAGTCTGTAGCAGAAGAAACTGCCACCGCCGAGCTTGGCGCAGAGATTAAAAAAGTTCTCGCTTCCGGTGAAGGTCCGCACGTGATCAAGCTTAAAAACGGCATGTCCGTTCTTATTAAGGAAGATGACCGTTTCCCGCTGGTTAACGTGCGCCTGTTTGTCCATGCCGGATCTGCCTATGAAGACCCAAAACAGGCCGGGATCAGTCACCTGCTTGAGCATATGGTTTTTAAAGGAACCGAGACTCGCGGTCCCGGTGAAACTGCGCTCGAGATTGAATCTGTCGGCGGTGACATGAATGCCGCAACCAGCTTCGACTACACTGTCTACTATGTAGAAGTGCCGGAGAATGAATGGAAGCTGGGCATGGATATTGTCACCGACATGACCTTCAACGCCAAGATTGATCCCGAAGAACTTAAGTCCGAGCGTGAAGTGGTTCTTTCCGAATTGGAGCGCGGTGAAGATAATCCCGGCAGCAGGATATTTAAAACCCTGCAATCAATTGTCTGGAAAGACACCAGCTACCAGTGGCCTATCATCGGCTACCGTGATACTGTAAAAGGAATTTCTTCCGAAGATATTCACGCATACATTGATCGCTTGTATCAGCCGCAGTCCATGCTGTTGTCTGTAGTCGGTAAGATTGACCCTGAAGCTGTAGCTAAGGAAGCGGAAAGACTTTGCGGCAGCCGCAAGTCCGTAAATCCTGTTGTACCACCTACAGCTTTTCCTGTTCCCGCTACCGGAAAGACTACCGTTAAGATTGTTCCGGGTAAATGGAACAAGGCATACATCGGTGCAGCTTTCCCTATTCCGGGCTTGAGTTCTTCCCAGATTGCCGGACTTGAAACCATGTGCGAACTTCTGGGCGGCGGTGAAACTTCCCGCCTGTACCGTAAGTTCAAGTACGAAAAGCGCATGGTGGATAGCATTTCCGTATCTTCCCTGACTCTGGAACGGGCAGGGATGCTTTATGTCTTCGCTACACTGGACGCGGATAAGGTTGATGAATTCTGGAAAGAACTCATGATTGAGCTTTCAACCGTTGATTTCAAGGACTTTACCGATCGTGAGATGGATCGTGTAGTCCTCAATCTTGAGGATTCGCTTTTCCTGACCAAGGAAACTCTTTCCGGAATGGCTTCCAAGCTGGGCTATTTCCAGTTCTTTGAAGACGGTCAGCAGGCCGAGGAAAACTACCTCTACGACCTGCGCAACATCAATCGTGAGCAGTTGCAGAAGCTCTATGATGAGTATTTCGATCCCGGCAAGCTGGCTGCCTGCATGCTTATGCCCGAAGGCGTAGAAGCTGATCCGCAGAGCTTTGAACAGGCTGTGGCCGCAAACTGGCCTGCAAAGGCTAAAGCTGCCGCACAAGCTGATGCATCTGGACCGGGTGAAGCTGCTACCATCGAACTTTCTAACGGAAGCAAGCTGGTTTTTATTCCTGATGAAACCCTCCCTTACACCGCAATGTCCATGTACTGGGTTGGCGGTGATGCAGACCTTACTCCCGAAGAGCAGGGCCTTGCAGCAATGGTTTCCCAAAGTCTGACCCGTGGAACCGAAAGCCTCAACGCCACAGAGCTGGAAGATTTTGTTTCTGATCGCGCCGCATCCCTTGGTGCAACTGCCGGACGTGAGGTTTTTGCCATCAACGCAAAGTTTCCGTCCCGTTTCACCGCAGATATGCTGCCGCTGATCAGCGAAATGATTACCAGTCCCCGTTTTGCTCCAGAAGAACTTGATCGCGCAAAGCAGGATCAGGTCTCCGCCATCAAGCGCAAGGAAGACCGTCCTTTGGGACTTGCTTTCAGGAATATATTTCCCTTCCTTTATAAAGATGGAAGCTACTCCTATTTCCACCTCGGCATGCCTGATCATGTTGTTAAATTCAGCCGTGAGGAAATCCTTGCTTACTGGAAGAAGCAGTCTTCCCGGCCCTTTGTAATTTCCATTTGCGGTGATTATGATCGCGAAGAGCTTGTTGCTTTTGCCAAGGAGCTGGACGGTAAGCTGGCTGTTAAAGATACCGCTGTGTCTGTTCCTACCTCCAATTGGGGCGGCGAAAAAGATTTGACCATGACCCTGCCTGACCGTAATCAGGCGCACCTGATGGTCGTTTTTCCGATTCCGGGTATGGAAGACGAGCAGGCTACCGCCGGATTCTCTTTGCTTCGTGCCTCACTTGCAGGGCAGAGCGGACTCCTTTTCCGAGACCTGCGTGATAAACAGGGTCTCGGTTATACTGTAACAGCTTTCCTCTGGCAGGCACCTAAGACCGGATTCATGGCTTTCTACATTGGAACCAAGCCGGAACAGCTTGAACAGGCTAT
The DNA here is from genome assembly GCA_002340305.1 of Desulfovibrio sp. UBA2564. Classification (GTDB taxonomy): domain Bacteria; phylum Desulfobacterota; class Desulfovibrionia; order Desulfovibrionales; family Desulfovibrionaceae; genus Maridesulfovibrio. The sequence goes on along the minus strand of DDLU01000283.1, from coordinate 16,634 downwards.
GGCTGGATTTGATAAGACCGTGAGGATGCTTAAGGAAGAAGATCTTCCTAAAGATGAAATCCTGCGTGCCCGCAATATCTTGCGTGGTGAATATTATCAGGAGCACCAGAGTCTGCTTTCCAGAAGCCGTGAAGCAGCCAGCCTGATCGTAAGGGGATTTCAGCCTGATCTTGACCAGAAGATAATTGAGCAGGCATCTAAAACAGACGCTGCTCAGGTCCGTGAGTTGATTAATAAATACATCGACTGGGACAACAAATATACGCTGACCGTTAAGCCGTAGACAAATCAAATACCCCTACTTCATAAGAAGTATGGTATGCCCCCATCAGATTCAAGGTGAAAAAGCCCTCCAGGCTTCACCTTGAATCTGATGGGGGATTTCTTATCTCCAAATATCTTCCTCTTCCACCAGCAGCTCGGCTGTCCCGTTGGTGTCTTCTACTATCCTGGCGCAGAAAGATTCTACCTGATCTGAGGGCATTATCAGCGTAAATAGAAGGTTTGCTCCGAAGGATTGCTCTTCGATTTCGGCCCTGTACTCGTCAAGCATACGGCGCAGCATTCCTTCCTGTGCATATGAAATTTCAAGGCTGAGTATGCGCATGGGCACTTTCATGACCACTTCCAGCTCTTCAAAGCCTAGTTGGACTGCACCGGAATAAGCCCGGACAAGCCCTCCCGTGCCGAGTTTAATTCCTCCAAAGTACCTTGTCACCACTGCTGCGATGTCGCCGATGCCGCTTCCCTGTAAAACTTGCAGCATTGGTTTTCCGGCTGTGCCTTGCGGTTCTCCGTCATCGCTCATACCCATGTCTCCGGTTTGCGGGGGGCCGGCAATGAAAGCGGAACAATGGTGGCGTGCGTCAGGAAATTCGCTTTTGATGGCTGCTATGAATTTTTTGGCTTCTTCGCGGCTAGTGACTGGCTTAATGTCGCAAATGAAACGGCTTTTTTTAATTGTCTCTTCTGTACGGATGCCTTTCTTCGGAACTGGGTATGCTTGGTTAGCCATGATAATTAGTGGTTGATATTACTTGGTTTTATGCCTGATGCCCTTCTAACGTTAATTCATACAGTACAGAAATTTAAATTTAAAGAAATTTATCTCTTGACTCAGTAATAGTAATTGTTATTATTTAATCAAGGTTGATGGGAAAACAACTAATTTGGATATTTTTTAGACAGTAAGGAGATAAGTATGGGAAGCCTTAGAGATTACAAGAATTGGGATATTGATTGGGAAATGACTCCTGAAGATGCTGTAACCCTGTACCTTGAGTGGGGAAACCATCCTTGGGATTCCAAGTTTGCTCCGGTAACTTCCAAGAATGACTACACAAACTATTTCACCGTTTATCTGTGGGACGAAAAGCCGAGAGTGCTGTTCGTGCGCAGAAACTCGGAAGAGGCTCGTGAATTGATGAGCATTGAACTCCCCAAGGACATTGCTGAAAGGTTCAGGAAGTCGGTCGGCGGATTGAAGGGCAACTACCCCGTAAACGCCGAAGTAAGAGAATGGATTGAAACACAGATGAATAATTAGTTCCCATCTCCTTATCATCTAGACCGCAGGGGGACAGGCTCGTAGCCTGTCCCCCTCACTTTTTTCTATATTGCGATAAAAAAAGCATTCTGCCACTTGTGTTCTAAATGAAAATCAGTATGCTTTCGATCATTCCAACGATCGCATTTCATTTATTTCCCGCAAATAAGTAACGAACTGCCGAGATTCTACTGTTCTTCTTACAGTGGTGTAATCTGCTGTGATCTAGTTTCGGCTACATATATCCATAAGGAGGCTCATATGCCCGTTAGGTTTGCAAATCGCATGTCCACTGTACATCGTTCATTTATCAGAGAAATTTTGAAAGTTACTGAAGATGCATCAATTATTTCTTTTGCAGGAGGACTACCCAACCCGGAGCTGTTCCCCGTTTCCGATCTCGAAGAAGCGGCGGTAAAAGTGATGCGCGAGAGCGGTCCGCAGTCCATGCAGTATTCTACTACTGAAGGTTTTCTGCCTCTGCGTCAATACATCGCAGACCGTTACCGTGAGAAGAAGGGCATCGAAGTAGATGCTGATGAAATTCTGATTACCTCCGGTTCCCAGCAGTGTCTTGATTTGCTGGGCAAGGTCTTTCTAAATGCAGGAGATAATGTGGTTATCGAACGTCCCGGCTATCTTGGTGCGATCCAGTCTTTTTCTGTTTTCGAGTCAAATTTCCTTACTGTCGGTCTTGAGCAGGACGGTCCTGATCTCGGTGAACTGGAACGTGTCCTGGATGGGAATGAGGCCAAGATGTTTTATGCCGTCACCAACTTTCAGAACCCGTCCGGTCTGACTTACAGTGCTGAAAAGCGTCAGGGTGTGGCAGATATCCTTAAAGATCGCGATATCCTTTTTGTTGAAGACGATCCCTACGGCGAGTTGCGTTTCATGGGTAATTTTGAAAAGCCCGTTGTGCGCGGCTATCTCGAAGAGAACGGTATTCTGCTCGGTTCTTTTTCTAAGGTGGCTGCTCCGGGATTTCGCCTTGGCTGGATGGTCTGTCCCGGCGAAATGCGTGATAAGTTGATCATCGCCAAGCAGGCTTCCGACCTGCATACCAGCACCTTTGCTCAGCGTGTAATGCACCAGTACGTTATCGACAATCCTTTGGATAACCATATCGAGAAGATTCGCGGGCGTTACGGAAATCAGCGTGTAGCCATGGTTCGGGCCATTGAAGAACATTTTCCTGCTGAAGCTGAAGTGACCCGCCCTGAGGGCGGTATGTTTCTCTGGGTTACTCTGCCTGAGGGAATGTCTTCCATGGATCTTTTTGATGAAGCAATTAAGAACAAGGTTGCTTTTGTTCCCGGCCGCCCGTTCTATGTTGACGGCAGCGGTGAAAACACCTTCCGCCTAAACTTTTCCAATTCTGATGAAGAGCATATCGAAGAAGGTATCAAGCGTCTTGGAGCAGGCATTAAGGCTTTTTTGGGCAAAGCATAGCCGTCTTTTGTTTATAAAATGAAAAGCCCCTGAAACATTTGTTTCAGGGGCTTTTCAGCGTCTGTTTGCGACTGGTTTCTAGTGGTAACCGTTCTCATGCATGAAATCTGTGTATTTTGCATCAACTACCATAATGTGCTTGATGAGCCAGTCCTTGAGGAAGTGGATGATGTCGTTGGAAGAGGTAACCTTGCCGGCATCAACGTCGTCTTTGAATTCTGCAATCTTTTCAATGAAAGTTTTGTGCATTTTTTTGTGCGGTTCTTTTTCCGGGTAGCCGTGCTTATCGAAGATCTTCTCTTCATAACCGAAGTGGTAGATGGTGTATTCAAGCAGTCTTTCTGCAACTTCACCAATTATTTCTCCCGCCTTGCGCTGACGCATTGCGCCGTATAGTTCGTTAATCAGATTAAGTAGCGTCATGTGATGTTCATCGATGGTGCGTACATCAACTGAAAGGTCATCAGACCACTCAACAATTTTACCGGAGCTGGTATCAACAATTCTGCCGTTAGAAATACCCTGTACGATGGAATCAAGTTCTTCAACAACGCTGCCGATCTCAGTAAGGGCCTGTGCAGATGCGGACATGCCTTCAGATGTTTCGGAAGCAACCCGTGCCACATCACTGATAGCCATGTTGATTTCTTCGGAAGCTGCGGACTGTTCTTCACTTGCTGCTGCGATGGATTCAACCTGTGTGTTGGTTTCGTCTACGATGCCGACTATCGCTTCCATGAGTTCGCCGGATTTAGCAGCGGACTCGGTGGAGTTCACAATATCTTCGGCTGCTGATTCAACAGCTGCAATGTTTTCACGGGCGTTGTCCTGAATTTTGGAAACTGCCTCGCCAACCCCTTTGGTTGCGTCCATCGTTTTTTCAGCCAGCTTACGAACCTCGTCAGCAACAACTGCGAAGCCCCGTCCTGCTTCACCTGCACGGGCTGCTTCAATCGCTGCGTTCAGGGCCAGCAGGTTGGTTTGGTCGGCAATGTCGGTAATTACGGTCATGATCTGACCTATGTTATCTGCCTGCTCACCGAGAGTTCCCATGGTTTCTTTGAGATTCAGGATGGTTTTTTTAATTTGCTCAAAGGAGCGGATTGCTTCAGAAACTCCCTCTGCACCGTGTACTGCATTGTCTTTGGACTGGGCAGAACTGTTGGCGGCAAGTCCAGCGTTCTGGGCGACTTCAAGGACAGTGCTGTTCATTTCTTCCATTGCAGTAGCGGTCTCGGTTACACGATCCCTCTGTAATTCCATGCCTGCACTGACCTGATTAACCTGAGCACTCAGTTCTTCAATTCCTGCGAAAAGTTTTTCTGAAATTCCACCCGCATTGGCTGCGGATTTATTTATGGCTTCAAGCGTTGATTTTTGATCAGCGAGTTCCTTGCCTGCCTGCTCAGCTTGCGATTCAGCGGCAGTCACGCGGCTGCTCAGGCTATCTACTTCTTCTTGTGCTTTGCGACGTTCTTCAGCAAGGGAGTGTACAGCATCCCCTGTTTTTTTTGCTGCTGCTAAAATATCATCATCAAGTCCGGCGGGCATGGAAGCTTGTGCTTTACCTGTAGCGAGATCGGTCAGGTAGCCTCCAAGAATTTCAAGCTGTTCTGTGAGGCCGGAGTTCAGCGAAATAAAGGCCATTACAGTTGCCGCAATGGAAACGCAGAGTATAATAATCTGGGAGATGGACATCCCTGAATCAGCAGCAGGAAAAAAAGCAGCCATGACAACCGAAGCAACGGCCATCAGAAAAATCACAGCTATGGATAAGGTCAGTTTCAATTTTACGGGCATGTTTTCTCCTTTTGCGGAAATTTCATTAAGCTTGTTAGTCAGATATTCTTATAAAATGAAATAAGTTTGTTGCGCAAGTGAATAGAATTAAAAATATATACTCGGTTCCAAAATTATAACATGATAGTAGGCTTTTAGGACAAAAGGACCTCTTTAGTTAGCACCCAGTGTGGTAATAGGATAGCAACCTCCTTGATAATTGTGTGTATTCATTGTTGGGAAGCAAATTTACTATCGGCCATTTCTCCTCATTCATTACCTTTACTTTGATAGAATGTATGCTGGATGATATTTTTCGGGCCGGGAAGGTTGAACAGACAGCTTTAGTTGCACGGTGAGTTGGCATTTTTGGGGAGGCCTATGCGTAGCATGAGTTCCTGACATTCTTCCGTCATTTTGTATTCTTTCAGAATACGGGAAAACTCTTCACTGATCCGCAGGTGTCCCGGTTTGCGGGTAAAAGTTACATAAATAGGTGTGACATGGATTGCTTGTTGGCTGGAGACAATCCGGTCTTCCAGATTCATGCTTTTCAGAATGTGTTTGCCTACCACAGAATATCCGGCTACAAGGTCAACCCGGTCTACAAGCATTTTGCGAAAGTTCTGGTCTATACTTTTTACTTCTTCTTTTTTGAATAGAGTACTGTTGTCGAAGGCCTCTCCGTAAGAATATCCTTTTATTATTCCAACAGTTTTGCCTTTCAGGGAAGACACTCCAGTATACGTAAAAGGGTCATCTGCGCGTTTGAATATTGTCACCGTCACCAGCATAAGCGGTTCTTCCGGGTAAATAAGCCATTTCTGCCTTTCTTTGGTTTTAATCACCCCGAATATCCCGTCTACCTTACCCGTTTCAGCTATAAGGATGGCTCGCTTCCAGGGCAAAAATTTAATTTTGATTTGAGTATCCATTTTGTTAAACACAGTCTTTGCCAGTTCATATTGAATACCCTTAGGCGTGCCATCCTCTTCGTAGTAGTATGGGGGGAAAGAGTCTGTGGCGAAGTTAATCTGGTTTCCGGCAATAGTGAACTCAGGAGTCAACAGAATACACAGAATTACGGTGCTGATGAGTTTAGCAATCTTCAGCATATTTACCCCGATTAATCATTTTACATCCCAGATAGGTAGCAGGCCAATGCTATGGAATGGAATTTTGAGCTGTCTGAGTCGCCTCTGGATGAAACAATGATCGGCACATCACTACCAACCACAACGCTAGCCATGGTTTTACCTGCAATGGTTGTGAGGGCTTTGTAGAGAATGTTGCCGCTTTCGATTTCAGGTGTCAGCAGAATGTCTGCGCATCCGGCCACGGGGGTGCTTATGCCTTTACTGGTAGCTGCTGCGGCCGAAATAGCTAAGTCCAAGGCCAGCGGCCCCGCAACTTCAGCTTCACCAAAAGCGTCATCCGTGCCCATCTTGGCAAGTATATCTGCATCAAGTGTCGCAGGCATTGCCGGGTAGTTTACCTTTTCTGTTGCGGCAAGTACTGCGGCCTTGGGTCTTTCAATTCCAAGATTGTGGGCAACTGCTATGGCGTTACGCAGAATGTCTGCCTTACGTTGCAGATTGGGTTTGATGTTAACCCCGGCATCTGTAAGCAGGATCAGCCTTTGCGTGGAGGAAGCCTCGAATACACTTACGTGGCTGATGATCCCGCGTGTGGGAACACCTGTCTGCTTATTGAGGATAGCTTTGAGTACTGTGCTGGTGCTGACCAATCCTTTCATGATCAGGTCTGCTTTGCCTTCCTTGAAATAAGAGACTGCAATTGCCACAGCTTCGGTATCGTCATTTTCCCTGTGAAATTGGAAACCGTCTATATTCAGGCCGTGCTCTTCTGCTACACGAAGTGATTTTTTGCGATTGCCAATGAAAATCGGTTCAGCAATTCCTTCTTTATGGGCGGTGAGGGCAGAGCGGATGACGAATTCTTCAGCGCAAGGGGCAATAGCAACCCGCGCCGGGCGTTTGTGATTGCGGACCGCTGCAACTATTTCATCTAAAGATGTTATGGTCATGGGCGCACCTTTTTAGGGGCTGGAAGTTCTGTTCTACTCATCGCCGCGTTTGAGCGCGATCATACCTGTGCGGCAGAGACTTTTGATCCCTAAAGGCTGGAGAATTTTGATGAGTCCTTCAACTCGTTCCTGATCCCCACTGAGCTCCACTGTGATGGTCTTTTGTCCCATGCCAACAACATCAGCCCGGAATACTTCGAAAATCTGCATGACCTGAGACATGGTGTCTTTATTGACTTCAACTTTAATGAGCACCAGTTCGCGGTCGACAAATTCTTTGCGTGCGAGATCATCAAGCTGGATAACAAAATCCATTGCTTTAAGTTGCTCGGTAACTTTGGTAATTTCTTCTCTGCTGCCCTCGGCGCAGATGACCATGCGTGAAACATCCATATTCTCTGTTTCGCCGCAGGAGATGGATGTAATATTGATTTTATTATCTTGAAAGGCGGCTGATGATTCGGCCAGAACCCCGGTTTTATTCTTTACCAGTGCAGATATGGTGTATTTCATCTTTACTCCTGAAAAATGATGGTTCTTTTTTGGGAACATACACGCAAAGCTACTTGGGAACAAGCAGGGACGGTAAAAGTAAAGGTGAACAGTAATTTCTTATATAGTAGTCAAGCCGGGAGGACAAAAGCCGTCAGAGCGCATTTGTACAAGTTGCTTCGCATCATCTTTGGTCTGCGGTTTATCAAAGTAATATCCCTGTACATAGTCACAGCCGATATCTTTGAGCAGGATGAGCTGTTGTCTTGTTTCAACACCTTCAGCAATAACATCCATGCTTAAACTGTGCCCTAAGGCATTAACAGCGCGGACAATTTCAAGAGATTCGTGATCTGCTGCCATGCGACTGACAAAGGAGCGGTCAATCTTTACTGTAGAAGCAGGAAAACGTTGTAACTGAGCCAATGATGAATATCCGGTACCGAAATCGTCAACCGCAAGCCTGATGCCCATTTCCCCAATTTTTTTCAGGTTCAGGGAGGAGGCTGCGTTACGTTCCATGATTGCTGATTCGGTGATTTCAAGCTTGAGATTTGTAGGAGAAATTCCAGTCTCATGTACAATCGTCTGGATGGCCTCCGCCAGATCCGGCTTTGAAAGCTGGCTTGGGGAAAGGTTCGCAGTCAGGAAAAGATCTTCAATGTTGGGGTAGCACTTGAGCCAGGATGCCATGAATTTGCAGGCTTCGAAAAGAATTACACGGTCAAGTTCAACAATCAGTCCTGTTTCTTCGGCAACCGGAATAATCTGGTCCGGGGTCAGGAAACCGCGCTCAGGATGATTCCAGCGGACAAGAGCTTCAAATCCGGCTAGATTGCGATTCTGTATGCTGTAAACTGGCTGGAAGTAAGGAAAAAATTCTCTCTCCGGGATGCCTTGCCTGATTTCAGTTTCAATGAGCAGGCTTTGCAGGGCTTTTTCGTGCATGGTTTTGTTGAAAACCTTGAACTTGTTAACTCCTTGCTCTTTGGCTTTGTACATGCTGATATCGGCATCGCGGATGATGTGTTCGGGATGGACATCGCTGGCTGTTTTGAAAACAATACCGATACTGGAACTGATTACAACTTCACGGGATGAAATATTAACCGGCTTGCGGATTTCGTTACGAATATCGCGGATAATCTGAATGACTTGTTGCGGAGTGGTAAAGTCATCAATAAGAACCGCAAATTCATCACCTCCCATTCTAGCGACAGTATCGATGGAGCGCAGGCAGTGTTTGATTCTTTTACCTACTTCAATAAGCAGTTCGTCACCTGCCTGGTGTCCGAGACTGTCATTAATGCGTTTGAACATGTCAATGTCCAGCATGAGAACAGCAAAGGTCCTTTCCGGTGTTCTGCGCGATAAATCCAGTGCTTCTTCAAGCCGTTCAAGGAAAAATGTACGGTTGGGCAATCCGGTCAGTGAATCGTGCAGTGACTGGTAAGAAAGCCTGCGTTCGTATTCCTTGCGCTGGGAAATATCATCATAAATGATGAATGTCCCTGAGATTTCTTCATTATAAATGAAAGGGTAGCCGAGAATGGAGACGGGGACCAGCCTGCCGTTCTTATGACGGCGCATATCCTCTGTGCGGAACGTCTCACCACCGAGAATTTTTTCAGATTGGCTTTGATTGTGCCGTTACTTGTAGGGGCGAGGTTTTCGCAGCCGGGTTCCATCTCTTCAGTGGAGTAGCCGAAAAGTTTTGTGAAAGCTCCGTTGGTATCTACCACGTTACCTTTAGAGTCCGTCAGGGCAATGGCCTGCGGTGAGCTTTCGAAAAGCTGCATGAAACGGGACTTGTGCCTGAAAATTTTACGTTCAGCAACAATCTCCAAGGTAGAGTCAAATGCTGTCCCTGTGTAGAAGGAGGGCTTACCATGCTCATCATAGGTTGTGCGGGCGTTGATGGTTACCCATTTTTCTTTTCCGTGACGATGGGTGATATGTAGGAGCATGCCGTTGACAGAGCCGTCGCTAAGCAGCCTCTTCAGAAATTTCTGGCGACTTTGATTGTCATAAATGAATTTTGATGCCTGGTCATTTTCTGCAAGCAGCGTGTCAACATCTTCATAGCCCATAATTGTAGCCAATGCAGGATTGGCTACGGTAACTCTTCCGGCAGCGTAAACCTGAAAGATGGCTACTGTTGCGTTCTCAAACACTGAGCGAAATTTTTTTTCACTTTCAAGTAGGGCCGATTCTGCTTGTCTACGGACCAGCGCGGCAGCAATCTGCTCGGAAATGGCAACCATAAGATCAATATCTTGAGTATTGTAAACTCCGGTTTGATCATATGATTGGATACCCATAACTCCCATGATGGTCTCCCCGAATTTCAGGGGAACACCGAGCCATGATTTTGCAGGAGAACCTACGTGCTTGAGCTTTTCAGGTGCATCTGTGCTGAAATCGTTTTCATCAAGCAGAAGGGGGGAACCGGTTCTAACTATTTCAGCACTTAAACTGTTACCGTCGCGCAGACAAAGAACATCATTTTCCGACATGATGTCTTTTTCATCTGCATAATAGGGAAAAGTTAGTAATTCTTGACTTTTATCACAAAGTCCAACAAAGAAATTTTCAGCTTCAATAAAAGGTTTGATGTTTTCATGGACTTGCTGGAGAAATACTGGAGTGTCGGCAGTCGAGTTCAGTGCGGTTGAAATTTTGTAAAGAATCAGGTTGATATTCTCAGTTTGTTTTCTTGCTGAAATATCGCGAAGTGATTCAATTGCCCCGATGATTTCGCCGTTGGCATCAAGAATGGGGGCTGACTGGACCCAGAGGTTGGTGCTTTTGCGATTCCCCATATTCTGAATACAGATCTCTGCTGCGAGGGCATTTCCTCTACGGCTGATAGCTTCGTATTCTATTTCGCCGATCTCATCGCATCCGTTAATGAGATCAATCAGGCCAGGGGTTCTTTTGCCATGAATGACATTAATATGCTCGAAGTTTCCTTTGCCGATAATTTCTTTGGCATTGGTTGCGGTCAACTTCTCCATAGCCGGATTCCATGCGACAACAATACCGTCTTTGTTGATAATAAAAGCAGGGTCCGGGATAAAGTGCATGATGCCTACTGCTGGTGAATTGGGAACGAGGGTAGATGCATCATGACCTGAGTAAGTCTTTTCAACCAAGTCTATGAAATCGTTAAACTCGTCGGTCAGTTCGTCAGACTGGGGCCTAGGGTCTCTTTTAATTGTTTTTCCAGCAGTTCGTGCATTGTTGAAAGGGAATACTTTATTAATGGTTGAGTGGCAAGTTAAGTGCCCACTTTTTTGAAATATCGGTATTTTTTCGCATTGTGATCTTATTTACCGATTTCGTGAACAGAAATAGTTGGTTCGCTATGAGCATTTCTTTGAACTGTGATCAAATAATATTCCCCACGGGGGATGCTTATTTTCCAAGATTTATTTTTTATATCCATTCTGCCTTCTACTGTTTTTTCAATAGGTTGGAATATGCCATCTCCAGTAAGTCCGGAGATTGTGAAGTCCTTGAAATACTGTGGTGCGCGCTTTTTTTTATCGAAATGAGGCAGTTTAAAGCTTATGCTTTGCCACTGAGAGTAGTAAGCAGTGCTTTCCTTTACTGCATTTTTGTTGCCAACTTTATCAAGGAACTGTGGATAAAAAGGCTGCCAGCTATCCCCATCGTGAAATTCAACCCACCCCTGTTCATCTAGATAGCGTGCCGGAACGCCTGCGCTGCGTAGGGCTGCAGTGTTAAAGATACAGATTTCGGATGCAAGTGAACTTGTACGGGTGTGGAGTACTTCTTCCGGTGAGAGTGAATCCCCTAAAGGTCCTCGCCTGATTATCGATATTCCGGCATTAATATTTCCGAGTTGTCTGAGCAATCTTTGCATCTTTTGACTTTTATTGAAGTTGAATTTTTTATGAAATAGGGGTCGCCAATTGCTTGGCTGCTCATACATGACACGAGGGTTAAGCACGTATTGAATGAAGATATCATCAGAATATCTAAGTCCAACTGATTCTGCCTGTTTTCTCGCCTGATCGGAAAGGAGTGCATGGCTGATGAGTACTTCTGCTTTTGTGGTCAGCAGATCAGCCGGGGGCATGATGGATATTAAGTCCAGCAATGACTTGCGATGCGCCACGGGGCAGGTATTAATCGCCTTAAGTATTTGCGGTGTATTCAATCCGGCTTTAGCAATCGCGGAGGCGTGTTGCGGGGCATATTTACCGGCAGTTTTTTTCATGCCGGTAAGTTTTTGCAACCGGGCATTTTTGATTGAATCAAACTTAACTTTTTTAGCACCCTCCGAGTTCTTGGGTGGTGTTGGGATATTGAGGGCATCCTTGTATGCAAAGCGGAAATTAACCGTACCTTCGGGCTTGTTGTCTTTTTGTAGTCTGAGCATGACAGGTGGACGCTGTGCCTGTTCTCCGGGAATCCAGATTGATCCGATGTAGGCTGATGTTTTATTCTGTGCTGCTGAAATTAAGATTGAACCGGGACCGAGCGTAATCACGGCTTTCCCCTCGGAGTCGGTTGTCTTGCCGGCAACGGGGCGGAAAGTTGCGTAGTTAAGAACCGAGAAAAATACTCCGGCATCCGGTACAGGGGTGCCACTGCTGTCTGTCAGTTGAATTTCGGTTTTGCTGGCTGGAGCATAGCGGGCGGTTGTGTTGATTAGCGTGCACCCGAAAGCCTTGCCCAGAATCGGAAAGTCAGCCGACTTCGCATCACCGTATGCGTATGAAATCACCAGCGGTGCTTTACGGACCGAACCGCTGAACCATGCGTGATCAAGCCCGTAATCAGGGTTGGCGGATTCAATGTAATGCCATTTTCCATCTACTTGAACCTCAGTCCAAGTGTGGTTGTCGTCGGAATGTTGCCAAGCAGGAACCATGGCCTGACGGGCGGGGATACCGACACTGCGCAATGCGCTGACGGTCAGGATTACAGCTTCTTCGCATCTTCCCCAGCCACGGTTGATGGTCATGAGCGGGTTTTGATCCCAGCGCTGGGTTGATTTGAATCCTGTTTTGGAGAAGCACCAGCGGTTAACTGTGAGCACTGCTTCTTTCATGGATTTACAGCTTGCGACCAATGGTAAAATTTCAGTGTAAAATTCTTTACGCCAACTGACCGCTTTCTCCTGACTCACCCGATGGGGGAGTACGTAATGCAGGAAGTCCGACCATGCGACATTCATACCCCATGGAGTGGATTCGCGGGCAAGAAATGCATAGTCGAGATTTTCGGCAAGTTCTTCTGTCGAAAGTCCTGCCCGGTCTGAGGGGGGCAGGTTGGCAATAAGAAATTGAGCGGCCTGTCTTTTTTCTGGTGAGTCGGTATATCTGGATATAAAAGTTTCTAGCCCAGAGCGGTTATTTCCTGAAGTATCGAGAATATTTTGGATTGAATTGAAATATGGTGATGGCTGTGCGGCATGTTTTTTAGTTGAGCAGGAGCAGAGTAATAAACTTAGTAAAATAGATATAATAATGCGTAGGTAACTCTTGTTTAACAGCATGGGTACATGTTTAGCATATCTGATGATTTATGTAAAAAAAGACCGGTACCATAAAGTACCAGTCTTATAAAATAACGTCTTTAATTGGTTATCTGATTAGCCGCAACCGCCGCAGCATCCGCCGCAACCGTTTTCAGCTTCTTCGAATACGAGAGAAGAGGAGATCTCAATTCCCATGGGGGTCAGGTCGATAACCATGGGTTTAGCCTGCTCGAAAAGCTCCTGGTCTACAACGAAGTCATAGCCTTCAAGGTTGATGGTCTCATCGCCTTCTTTTGCAGAGTCGATTCCAAGGGCCAGACGGGTGCCGCTGCATGCAGAAGCTACGTATATACGAACAGGTTCTTTGTCTTTGCCTTCAAAGTGCTGATCAAGAACTTCTTTCGCTTTTTCTGTTATCTTAAGCATTATTTTCTCCTTTTGAGGTTGGTTTTCTAACAGAATAGCCCTCATGCAGGGTAAGTCAACAGGCATAGAGTAAAAAAACAGTTACTATTTGTTTTGCTACTGAATAAACGTGTTTTGCATTTGAAAAGCCTATTCTGTCTGTAGAGTATATACGTTCTGTTCTTTCGGAGAAGGTGCCTGTTGAAATAAATGTTACTGACTTAGATTTGAGATAAAATGATTTTAGTCAGAAATTTGCAATTAAAGAATGCAGTAAAATAAAAAAGACGGATGAGAATTAAATCTTATCCGTCTTTAGCTGAACCGGGGTTGCAGCGAATAATTTAGACAATTTCAAGCTGGAAAGCCGGTGGGCTCATCAGTAGTTTTTTAATAGGACAAAGGTCCAGTGCGCGGAGCAGTGCGGCTTTGTATTTTTCAGGAAAACCATCGGGAATGGACAATTCATAAGTCACTTTGTTGATCAGTTTGGTTTCTTCATTGAACTTGTATCTAATCTTCAACCCAAGTCCTTCAATGGGTAGCGACTTTGTTTCGCAGAACATACGCGCGTAGTGAGCAGCGCAGGTTCCCAGTGAAGTTAAAAAAAGATGTGTCGGTTCCGGGGCAGATCCTTCTCCGCCTTCGCTTACCGGCATATCAACATCAATACAGTAATCATCACTTACAGCAGAGAGTTTTTTACCTGCTCCGAACTCGATTTTGATTTCGTTGGTCATTGTGACTCCAATTTACTATAAATATTGATAATAATTATGTTGTTGCTACAGCGGCTTAAAATTGCCCTTAAATGAGTTAAAGATCAATTCTTTTATGTAGTATCGGAAATATAATATGGAGGGCTGATGTTATTTCTTGTTCAGCATATGCCCGGTCCCGATTGGAGATTCATCATGCATGGCAGCGTTTAAAATTTTTTCGAAATCGACTTCCGTAGACATCCGAAACCCACATCCTTCGGGAAGTTCTCCGCATTGCATGAAAATTGTCGGGTTTGGAAAGCTTTGGCAGAGTTGGGGGCGATTTTCGTAATCGTTGCATGTCCCCTCTTCGTTTAAGCAAGTGCAGGAGAACTGTAAGTATCCATCGCCTGCCCGGCCGCAAATTTCAAATCTTGATAGTGATGCATCCTCTTTTGTGGCTTTCAGAAACTGTTTTTTTGTTTTGAGCCATTTTCCCCCGACTGATAGGCAAATCGAGTGGCAACAGCTACCGCACATTTTGCAGTTTCCGCGGATGACAACGATCTGTCGTTTTCTTTTTAATCGCCATTTACGGTATTGGAATGTCAGGTATTCGAATAGGTTCATGCGGACAAAATAGTGATCAATGGAGCTAAATGCAAGTCTAGTCCCGTCTATAAAGCGCAAAGGTGCTGACAACCCCGCCTATTTGTAATCATACAGCCATAAAAAGAAAGGCCCCGCTGGATGAGGGGGTGAAATCCTCGTCAGCGGGGCTTGCGGCGTTAGGGTCAGGTTGCGCCAAACCTCCCGTGTGCCGTCTGGAAGAAAGGGTGTTTGTCCAGTGATGAACAAAGATTGAAAGTAAAATTTATGTTATAAAAGGATGCCTTTTCCTTGCTTTGTTGAAATATTTATATGGAACGACCTTTCATATGTCTAATATATAATTCATGCTTGTTCGATATCTATTCAGTCTTGATCGTGGTAGGAGAGATGGGGTTCGGTGATTGTTCTATCAATACTGAAAACTCAGAATTATGTTTGCTTGTGTAATGTTTTTCGGGTTAAAAATTCATTTAGTAATTTTAGTGCAGCAATGTTGCAGTTATGGGTTTTATAAAATTGAAATTTATATTAATTACTTTAAACATGGAAAATAGCCTGAAAATATTGCTGGTGGACGATAATGCTGCCAACCTGATCCTTTTGGAGAGTTTACTCCGAGACGAAGGGGCCGAGTTGTACAAGGCTGTGGATGGGGAGGAGGCAATAGGGCTTTGCCGGAAAAATGATTTTGCCCTTATTCTGCTTGATGTGCAGATGCCCGGAATTGATGGTTATGAAACAGCCCGTATCATTAAAGGTATTGAGGCTTGCCGTCTTGTTCCGATCATTTTTCTAACCGCTATTTATAGAGATCCGGTTTATGCCCGTATGGGCTATGAAGCCGGTGCAGTCGATTTTCTTACACGACCCATCGATCCGCCGACTTTACGGGGAAAAGTCGGAGTCTTCCTTGAGTTGAAAAGACAGAAAGACCGACTGGAAAGGGAGATTGCCCAGCGAATAAAAACCGAGCAGGCTTTACGCACTGCTGAGGAAAAATACCGCAACATATTTGAACGTGCTGTGGAAGGTATTTTCAGGTCCACCGTTGGCGGTGAATTTGAAGCAATAAATCCGGCTTTTGCCCGTATTTTAGGGTATGAAAGTTCTGAGGAAGCATTGCAAAAGGTTCACACCAGTAACGTGTATAAGCATCCCGGAGACAGGACGGATTTTCTTGAAAAATTGATGAAGGAGAAGTCTTTGAATGACTATGAATTACGCTTGAGGCGTAGAGACGGTTCCTTGATCTGGGTTTCTGAGAGCTGTCGTCTGTTTGAAGAGGGCGGGGAATTCTATATTGAAGGTGTTGTGGAAGATATTACACACCGCAAACTTTGTGAGCTGGATCTACAAGCTAAAGCCACTCTTGATGCATTGACCGGGATTCCAAACCGCTATCTTTTCTTTGATCGGTTGGGTAAGTCCATCGCCAACGCTGGGAGATACGGTGAGAAGCTGGCGTTGCTGTTTATTGACCTGAATGATTTCAAGCAGGTTAATGATCAGTACGGACACCATGCCGGGGATATGCTGCTTTCTATGGTTGCAGAAAGATTGAAATCAAGATTGCGGTCATCTGACACTTTTGCCCGCCTTGGGGGCGATGAGTTTTGTGTTTTGCTCGAAAGAACAGTTGACCATGACAGTATTGCTAAAATTGCCGATGAATTCATCGATTGCCTATCTGCACCATTTGAATTCGATGGTATAAGTTGCGCAGTCGGGGCTTCAATCGGGATTAGTGTTTATCCGGAAAACGGTTCCAAATCTGATGATTTGGTCAAAAAGGCTGATGAAGCCATGTACCGCGTTAAAGAGCAAAAAGATTGCAGGTACTGTTTTTATTGCGGAGAAGAGTAGTTTTCTCTTTTTTACTGTATCTTTTAAGCACATAAGGGTTTCGGAAAGAAGGTGCTTTCGCTATTCAATAGCGGAGGCACCTTCTTTTTTATCAATTGCTTACCTGTTTTTTGTATAAGTGGCTTTTAGCTGTGTCGTTTTGATACCGGATTCTTGCTGATTTTCATTTTGTGAAATATGTTTATTCTTTTCATGTCATATATACTGCGCTTTAACACAGCAATA
>DDLU01000091.1 GCA_002340305.1 Desulfovibrio sp. UBA2564 | reverse complement strand
CTCCTTTTTTTATTAAATTCCTTTCTAAAGCAGGACGATATAAGCTACTAAAAGTAGAAACATTAAAAGGAGAATCACATGTTTAGAAAGATAACATCACTGACCAGCTTTTTCTCTTTTATCGTCCTGATCATTACCAGCATAATTCTTTACATCGTACCCCAAGGCAGAGTCGCCTACTGGGCTGATTGGACCATGCTCGCCTTAAGCAAGGAACAATGGGGTGATATCCACATATGCAGTGGGGTTCTCTTCCTTTTTGCTTCCATTCTGCACATCTGGCTGAACTGGAAGTTGATCCTCGCCTACCTGAAAAAGAAAGCCGGGGAAGCAAATTTCACATCCCCTGCATTTTACATCAGCATGGCTCTCACACTTTTCGTGACCTTCGGTACTCTGGCTGAACTTCCGCCCATGAAACAGGTGCTGGAATTCAGTAAATACTTTCAGGATCGCGGCGAAGCAAAATACGGCGTTCCACCATACGGGCACGCAGAACTCAGCCCGCTCAATATTTTCTGCAAACGGCTTGGACTTGATCTTGATAAGGCCGTTGCATCAATCAAAAATGCAGGAATCGAACTGGAATCCACCAAGGAATCCATCAAATCCATTGCCAATAAAGCCGGGCTTACTCCCAAAGAATTGCATCACATTATACTGAAAAACCAGCCTAACGCGAATGAATCCGCTACAACCGAAGATGCAAAACCGGATAGCAAGTCAAACAAAAACGGAGCCGGAATCGGGCGTTTAAGCCTGGAACAATACTGCGCAAAGAACAATCTTGACATGGATACATCTTTTGGCATTCTGCGCGAACAAGGCGTGGTTGTTGACAAAGAAACCCTCATCAAGGAAATTGCAGGGGCACTAGGCCTTAACTCCCCGCGAGCCATAGGTAATCTGCTCAATCCATAAAAAAACGGTATAAATGGAACTACGCTCACAAAAATCGCATAAACTGCCTCTTGCACTGGCTCTTCTGGCCCTGATTCTTCTCGGAGCCGGAAGTTTATATCTCACATGGCACAACCTGCGCCAGATGCACCAGACAGTCTTTGAACACATGCTGCTCTCGGCACGCTCCATTGCGCGCGGCCTTGATATTCAGCTTGTTGAAGGTGCAAGGCGTATGAGACCACAAGGCATGCACAACCGCCGCATGCCACAGGAATTGCTGCCTGATGCGCGGGAACTCTTCAAAGAAATGGTTGCCCAGGGCGATCTGCTTTATATCGCACTCTACGGCCCGGACCGCAAACCGCTTCTGGTAGTTGAACAGAATGCAGGTGAAAGCCCGGTTTATACTCCGCCTCCGGGCTTGTTCAACATGATCAACCAGATGCGCGAATCCAGTACTCCGGTTATGATCAAAGGCAAAGCGGCCCTGCTTTACGGAACAATGGGCCAGCCTATCCTGCAACGTTTGTACGGAACGAACAGACGCGGATTCATGCCTCCACAGGATCGGGAAACTTACCTGTTGCTGGGGCTCAGTGCGGAAAAACATTTACGTCAGTTCAATCAATACCGTCGGGCTGCACTATTGCAGACCGGATATATTTTTCTAGCCGGACTGGTCCTCTGGCTGCTTGCAGTCGCATATTTTCAGCGCCGTGAAGAAGGCAAAAAACTTACCCGTCTGGAAAGGTTTCAGGCCAATCTGCTTGATAACATGCCGGACGGTTTGCTGACCCTTTCCCCACAGGGAGGAATACTTGCGGCTAACGGTTCAGCGCACAAACTTCTGCAAACCGCCACAGATAAAGTTCTGGTCGGTAAAAACTGGAACGACTTTTCCTATGAGTCCTTGCAGGAGTATAAACGCGGTGAAGTCATCTGGGAGCACGTTCTGCTGGACGGCAAGAACCTTGAACTGATCTTCTTCCCCTACTTTGAAAGCAGAACGGAAGAACGTACCATGATCATTATCCGCGACCGTACCGATATTGCCGGTCTGGAAGAAGATCTTTACGAAGCACGCAGACTTGCTTCCATCGGCTCTCTTGCTGCCGGAGTGGCCCATGAAATCCGCAATCCACTCAGTTCACTGCGCGGTTTTGCCCAGCTCTTTGCTGATAAATTCAAAGATGAGCAACCATACGGAACATATGCCACAACCATGCTCACTGAAGCGGACCGCTTGAACAGGGTTGTCACCGACCTGCTTTATCTGTCCAAGCCGCATGAACTGCACCCGGAATTGCTAGATCTCAATGACCTATGCAACTCTATGCAGACCCTCATGGGTTTCGATCTTGAGCACAAGGGCACCCAGTTGCAAACTGGACTTGGAACAGATCAAGTCTATGCCGACCCGGACGGAGTCAGACAGATTCTGCTCAACCTGCTGGTTAACAGCATGGATGCGGTTCCCGATGTGGGCGGAAAGATATCCATAATTGCCGAGTCCACTGAGCACGGTGTCTGGGTCAGCGTTTGCGACAACGGTCCCGGCATGCCCGAGGATATCCGCAAACACGCCTTGGAACCATTTTTCACCGACAAGCCCAAAGGAACAGGTTTGGGGCTTGCCATAGTTAATACAATCATGCGCGGACACAACGGACGGGTAACAATATCCGCACCGGATATGCCCGGACCGCTTAACGGAACATGCGTTAAGCTGTTCTTCCCCAACCCGCGCGATGAAGGATCAGAATAATGAATTTATCTGGAAAAAACGTACTCATCGTTGATGACGAACCGTCACTGCGCATGCTCATCAGGGCAGTGCTGGAAAGCGACGGCTGGATGGTGCATGAAGCCCAGTCCGGCGAACAGGCTCTTGAAATGCTTCCCAACCTGACCTTGAATGCAGCACTGATCGATATGCGTATGGAAGGCATGGACGGCATGGCCCTGCTCAAAGAGCTGAACAGCATAATTCCCGGTCTTCCGGTGATCATGCTCACTGCATACGGCAACGTAAACTCCGCAGTTGTAGCCATGAAGCACGGTGCCTTCGACTACCTGACCAAGCCTGCGGACAATGAAGAACTTAAGGCGGTCATGACCAAGGCACTCGATTACTCACGCCTTGTGGATGAAAATGAAAAACTTAAATCCGCCGCAGGGGCAACCGAGCAAATGATCGGCAGCTCTCCGGGCATGCTCCACGTAAAAGACCTCATCGAACAGGCCGGACCTTCAGAAGCGACAATTCTCGTGCTCGGCGAATCCGGCACAGGTAAGGAACTTGTAGCTGAAGGCTTACACAGAGCCAGCCAACGTGCCGAGAAACCGCTGATCAAAGTAAACTGTGCGGCCCTTCCTGCTGATCTGCTTGAGAGTGAACTTTTCGGTTATGTGAAAGGAGCCTTTACCGGGGCCAACGCCAATAAGCCCGGACGGTTCCAGCTGGCATCAGGCGGCACTCTCTTCCTTGATGAGATCGGGGAAATGGAGCAGGTGCTGCAAGCTAAAATCCTGCGTGCGTTGCAGGAAAAAGTTGTTGAACCACTGGGTAGTGTCTCCCCGGTTGAAACAGATGTGCGCATCATCGCTGCGACTAACCGCGACCTGAAACAGGAAGTGGAAAAAGGTAATTTTCGCGAAGATCTTTACTATCGCTTAAGTGTCCTTGAAATCCGCATCCCGCCCCTGCGTGAGCGTGTGGGAGATTTGCCTTCATTAGTGGCCTACCTGCTGGAAAAGCTGGGCCGTAAGAACAACAAGAAAGTACGCTCAGTCAGTCCATCTTTTCTTGATGTTCTCAGCCGCTATGACTGGCCCGGTAACGTCCGTGAACTGGAAAATGTTCTGGAACGTGCCATCATCCTCAGCCGTAGCGAAGTGCTGGGACCGGAACTGCTGCCGCCGCAGGTTCAGAACCCAACCCCGCGTCAGCCGGAAGCTGCTGCACCGACTCAAACACAGGTACATCAACCTCAGCAAACAACACCGCAAGCGACTCCGGCAACGCCTCGCGGAACAACCTCGCTGGATGATGCTGAACGTCAAGCCCTGATTAATGCTCTGGAAGCTAATCAGCATCACCGGGAACGCACAGCAGAAGCCCTCGGCATCAGCCGTAGAACCCTGCAATACAAATTAAAGAAGTATGGCCTCACACGCCGCTAAAAATCATAAATAATACAGACTGATAAGAAAGAGCTAAATGCAAGGCGCAAAATAAGCTGGAACGAAGCGTATATAACATACGTGAGTTTCAGCTTTTTTTACAGCACACAACTGGCGTAAGATTTTGTAAGCTCACTAATTCGCTAACAATTCACTTTACGCCGCAGATGGTGCTTTATCATCAGTCCGGGGCGGTATTATTTTAAAAGAACAAAGCTTTCCCTCAAACGCCTTTTAATATATTATAAAACCAAGAAATTCAGATAAATCCAAGGCGGTTGACCATGACTGAAAAGACTCCTGTTCCCGAAGAGATAATGCTTAAGGCCACTGCACTGCTGAAGAACCGCTTTATCCATACGGAACTTGATAAACCGATACAAAGCACTCTTTTTGAGCTGGGAGTGAATCATGTGGCGCGGGACCTGCTCGAAAATCCTGGATTTTATAAAGAACAGGTAGAACTACCCATGCCTACAAGTAAATTTGGTCCGGTAGACCCCATCTCGCTGATGCGGGCTGAGGTCAAACTTCCTTCCCTACCACAGGTTTTCATTGAAATGCGCCAGACCATCAACGATCCTTCAAGCTCGGCTTCTGATTTGGCAAAAGTAATCTCCCGTGACACTGCCCTGTCTGCATTTCTACTGCGCATGGTTAACAGCGCATTTTATAATTTTCCGGCCCAGATCGACACAATTTCACGCGCCGTTGCAGTGGTTGGTACCAACCAGCTTTCCACCCTTGCCATGGGCACATCTGTCATGGACATGTTCAAGGGGTTGCCTGCGGATATAATCGACCTTGAACTTTTCTGGCGCCATAGTTTTGCCTGCGGAATAATCGCCAGCCAGTTATCAAAAAACTTCAAACAGGGCAGTCCGGAAAAATGCTTCGTTGCCGGCTTGCTGCACGATATCGGCCGCCCCGTAATGATGATGACCCTGCCGGAAAGGGCAGTTGCCGCAGCGGCAATCTCCCGCAACAAGAAAGCTTTGATGTTCAAGGCTGAAAGATTTGTAACCGGATTTGACCATGCGGAACTCGGCGGTATGTTGCTGCGCAAGTGGAACCTGCCGTTTTCACTGGTCAATGCCGTGCTTAATCATCATAATCCTTCCAAGGCTGCCAAGTCACCGGAAGCTCTTTATGTGTATTTTGCCAACGTCATAGCCAAGGCCATGGGAGTCGGAGGCAGCGGTGATTTCTTTGTCCGTAATGTAAATAACGAACGCTGGGAAAAACATGGTTTGACCCCGGAAAAGCTACGTAAACTGGACATTGAACTGGCCCCCATTCTGGAAGATGCCTTTTCCATTCTCAAGACCATGAAAGGATAAACATATCCACCTGAAATACTGTCTATTAATTTCAAATACACCGCGACATGTAACCCTGCGAAGCACAAAAAACAGGTACTCACGGGTTTGACAAGGCTGTTTAAAGAAAGTACTTGAGCGTGCATACCAAACGGAGGATTTATCATGCACGATAAAGTCGAAGCCGCTCTTGACAAGGTCAGACCCCTTCTTCAGGCTGACGGCGGTAACGTAGAACTCGTAGAGGTAACTGACAAAGGCATCGCCAAAGTGCGTTTGCAGGGAGCCTGTAAAGGCTGTCCCATGTCCCAGATCACCTTGAGAAACGCTATTGAGCGTACTCTGCTCAAGGAGATCCCCGAGCTTAAAGGCGTAGAGCCTGCTGAATAAAATCTTCCCGGTCGGAGTTCGCTCCGGCCGGTCGATAAATTCAGCGAAATCAAACTCTCAAGAACAAGCAGGTTCAGATTAAAATACCGCCCCTTGATGGCGGATTTTTACTTTCTGTTTCCTTGCACAATTTACCAGCCTCAACGGCGAAGCCCTAATAAAACGTTTTGGGATTCTTAAACCCTT
>DDLU01000156.1 GCA_002340305.1 Desulfovibrio sp. UBA2564 | reverse complement strand
CTTATTAAAAGGTTTTGATTCGCCCCGTCCTGGGGCTCACCCCTACGGGGCGTTGCCTTTTAGTCAACGTCCAAATCCGCTTTCCTGCGGATTTATGAAAAGGGGAGTCCAGAGGGGGAAAACCTTTTGCAAAAGGGTTTCCCCCTCTGGTCGCCGAAGGCTTTCTTAGAAGCCTAAGTCTTCGTTGATAAATACTACGTGGATACGTCCTTGGGGCGAGGATTTTTCGGTGATCGCCCAGACATTACAGATGCGATCCTTGGAATTACAGTCCTGACACTTACCGGTAACTGCACAGGGGGTCTTACGCTTGAGACGCATGGCGTTAACCGGGGCAGCATATTCTTTAACGCGGCTAACTGCTGAGTCTAGATCAGGACAGAGCTTATTGCGGCCAACCAGAACAACAACGTTGCGGGGGCCGAAGGCCATGGCCGCAACGCGATTACCTGTGCCATCAAGGTTAACCAGCTCGCCTTCTTCGGTGAAAGCATTGGCACTGGTGATGAACAGATCGGTCAGTAGTGCCTGACGACGACGTTCAATTTTTTCCTTCATGGGCGGATTAGTGTCGTAGGTATCAATGACTTTGACTTTCTGAATTTTTTTAATCTTGTCATAAAGACCGGACTCGACAACGGTCGTGGAACCGCCGAAACTGATAGATTTGGGTTTCAGCTTGGGAATGATTTTATCAAGCACGAGGGATGCTGCTGCCTTTTGGCTTTTCGCAACGAATGTTTCGTAACCGTTATCTTCAAAAACTTCTTTTATTTCACCAAGTTTTATATCCCAGAATGTCTGTACTGGTTTCATGTCTATCTCCTTAGAATTGTTAAGCCCGCTGAGATTGAGCCGTTAAAAAGTTACCGCTTGAAAATTATATGAAAAAAGCGGTGAAAAAAAAATGCGCACATGATAAGTTGTCCTTAAGCGAATCGAGAGAACCTCACGTCAGCATTATGTATGAATTAACTTTGACAGTATGACCGCATCGGGTTATGCGGACTTGTTTTCGTTTTGCAGCAGCATAGATTATTCAGAGTGAGATTAAAAGCACTTAGCTGCACGGTCACATTGAAAACATTTCTTGACGATATGAGAACTAAGGGATATATGTTCCCGTTCCTCGTAGCCGGTGTTTGTTGTCCGGCTTTTCTAACGTTATTAATTTTTGGAGAAATAGAACAATGAAAAGAACTTACCAGCCCAGTAAATGCAGAAGAAAAAGAACTCACGGTTTTCTCGTTCGTTCCCGCACCAAAAACGGTCGTGCAGTAATTGCAAGACGTCGTGCTAAAGGTCGTAAAAGATTAGCCGTTTAGTTTGGAAAAAGGAGCATAAGCTTCTTAGAAAGCCTGAATTTGATCTCTGCTTTGAGCAGGGAAAAAAACTCTACACAAAGAGTTTTATACTTTTTGTGTTGTGTCATGGTAGTGGCCCCAGCGGGGTACGTTTGGGCCTTACCGTGAGCAGAAAGAAGGGACCTGCTGTTGTCAGGAACCGGATCAAAAGAGTGTTGCGAAGTTTTTTCAGGCAGAATCAGGAAAATTTTCAGGTGCGTGCGGATATCAATATTGTACCCAAACGCGCACTGGACGGCAGAGCTGTAACCTATGCTCTAGCCGAAAAAGAACTTCTCCCGATGATCGGAAAGATTAACAAGCTTTCCTCTGATGGGGAATGATGAGAAATCAGGGAATGCGGACTCTGTTTCTTTACCCAATACGCTTTTATCAGAAGTTTATATCCCCGTTATTTCCGGGGTGTTGCCGCTTCCATCCAACCTGCTCTCAATACGCCATAGAGGCTATATCCCTTCATGGAGTGCTCAGAGGGGGAATGTATGCTTTGTGGCGTCTGATGCGTTGTAATCCGCTATGCAAGGGCGGATTCGATCCCGTTCCCGCCCATGAAAAAGTTCCACCGCGCAGTCCCGATCTATTTCGAGGGACAAATTTTTAGTGAGAAAAAAAAGACATGGATAATAAACGCGTTATTTTGGCTGTAGCCCTTTCGTTTGCAGTTCTTCTCGGTTGGCAGATGCTTTTTCCTCCCCAGCCGCAGCAGCCCGCGCCTGCCCAGCAGGAACAAACCGCTCAACCAAATCAGGCCGTTGATTCCAATGTCTCCGGTCCTATTTCCAACCAGCTGCCTGATCCCGCTTCTACCAGTGCTATTGTTTCCGCCAAGGGAACCAAACTTACCGTTGAAACTCCCCTATATGCCGCAGTTATCAATTCACAGGGCGGCCTTCTCGAAAGTTTCAAGCTTAAAAAATTTAAAGCAACCATTGATGCTGATTCTCCAGATGTGGATATGGTCGGCATGAATGCTCTGGATAAAGCACCCATGGGGCTTATTCTTAACGGTATTGCAACATGGGCCAGCGGTGTATGGGGTTACGAGGGTAAAGACCTCAGCCTTGACGGCGACAGGCTCGGCACACTTATTTTTCGCGGCGATGTGGAAGGTTTCAGAATTGAGCGTAGACTCACTTTTCACGCAGATAACTACCTCATCGACGAAGACGTAAGGATTATTAACCAATCTAATCCCAGCGGCATGGGGCGTGTTGCTTTCACTACCGCAACTAAAAGCCTGACTGCAGCGGATGACCGTTACAATCCCACAAGAATTTCTTGGTACAATGCAGAAGGTCTGGTCGAAGAAAATGACCGTGATACCCTGAGTGAAACCGGTGTAACTGAATCCGGTGCTATCAATTGGGCTGCTATCGATTCCAACTACTTTATCCTCGCCCTTGTTCCCGGTGCAGATTCTGTGACCATGAAGGGTAAACTTCAGGATGACATTTTCCGTGTGGCGGCTGAACAGGATGTTTCTTTCGACAAAGATATTGAGCGCAAGCTTTCCTGTTCTTACTACTTCGGTCCCATGGATGCTCCTTTGATGGCCAAGGTTCCCGGTAGCCTTGATAAAGCCGTTGACTTCGGTTGGTTCGATATTATCGCTAAACCCCTTGTTGTGGCTCTGGAGTGGTTTCACCAGTACACCCACAACTACGGTATCGCGATCATTCTGCTGACCATCGTTATCAAGATTCTTTTCTGGCCCCTGTCCCACAAGAGTTATAAATCTATGGAACAGATGAAACGCCTGCAGCCTATGATGGCTAAACTTCGCGAGAAGCACGGCGACGACAGGGAAGCCCTTAACAAAGAGATGATGCAGCTCTACAAGACATATAATGTCAACCCCGCAGGCGGTTGCCTGCCCATGCTGCTGCAGATTCCGGTTTTCTTTGGACTGTACAAGGCGTTGATGGGAACAGTTGCCCTCAGGCATGCTGATTTTGTCCACTTCCTGCCTTTTACTGATATTGTCTGGCTGGCCGACCTTTCGGCAAAAGACCCGCTTTACATCACTCCTATCGTGATGGGTGCTACCATGTTCCTGCAACAGAAGATGACTCCTTCAGCGGGTGACCCGACACAGCAGAAAATCATGATGTTTCTGCCCCTCGTGTTCACTTTTATGTTCCTCAACTTCCCCTCCGGGCTGGTTGTATACTGGATGGTGAACAACGTACTTTCAATTGCACAGCAGTGGATGATGATGCGCAACGTTAAGAATTAGCGCTAACAAGCTGATCGGATTTAATGGAGTGAAGAACAATCAGGAGATAGAATGAGTGAATTCATGGAATTCCAGGGGAAGAATTTGGACGAGGCAATTAATAATGCCTGTGATCACTTTAGTCTGAATCGCGACAAACTTGAGATCGAGATTATCAGCGGCGGATCCACCGGAGTTTTCGGTCTGGTTGGAAAGAAAAACGCAAAGGTTAAAGCCCGTCCCCGTGGAACTGAGAGGAGCGGTGATAATCGCTCGGCAATGAACGACGATTCCAGAAGAGGAAGAGGCCGACAGCCTAGAAGAGAGCAGACTGAACCGAGAGCTCCCAGAAAAGACCGTCGCCGTGAAGAGCAGGCCCCGGCCGCTAAAGAAGAAACCGTTCCAGCTCCGCGTACGGAGCCTGAAGTTCCCGCAGTTAAGCCTGAGGCTGAAGTTGCTATTAAGGAAGAGGGCGAAGTAGCGGTTAAGCCTGAGAGCGAGGTTGCAGTAAGAGAAGAGGCTGCTGCCCCGGCAGTATCTGAAGGCTTTGAGGAACCCCGCGAAGAGCGTGAAGACCGTCGTGAAGAACGCCGCGAACCGCGCAGCATTATGGAGGGTGACCCCGAAGAGATTGCGAATGCTGTACGTGAAGCACTTGAAACGATGATCGAACCCATCATTCAGGATAAGCCCAAACTTGAAATCGAAGTGGGCGAAGATCGCGTAAACGTTCTGGTTGATGATGAAGAAAATTCCGGTCTGATCATTGGCCGCGAGGGACAGACTCTGTCTTCCCTGCAGTATCTCTGTAACCGCATGGTCTCCAAGAAATTGCAGACTTCCGTACGTGTTCAGATCGATACCGGTGATTACCGTGAGCGTCAGGATGAAAAACTGCGTCAGCTGGCTTGGCACCTTGCCGATAAAGCCATGCATACCGGACGCGTTCAGTCCACCAAGCCGCTTAGTTCTTACCACCGCAGAGTTGTGCATATGGCTTTGCAGGAGGACAAGCACGTCAATACTCGCAGTAAGGGCGAAGGCCCCATGAAGCGGGTACTGA
>DDLU01000200.1 GCA_002340305.1 Desulfovibrio sp. UBA2564 | reverse complement strand
CCCTTTCTTTGAGCTAGAGCCAGTAATCCGGTAAGATATGCAGAAGTAGCCGGTGATTGGTTACTGTGAGGAGTAAGGTGGAATCGCTTGCGGAGTAGGTGGAGTATACGTCTGCGCTGATATGTTCGGTATGGGCCCATCCGGTAATGGTTGATGCCTGTGCAGATGAGGCTGCTAAAATAATGGATAGTATTAATATATAAATTAAATTCTTCATGTTGCCCCCCTCCCTAAAATCTATATTCTCCTTCATTTTATAAAATAAAATGCTTGTTTTTTAGAGACATACTATTAATATAAGCATTTTTTTGTTTGCCCAGATGATAATGATAAAAAGTCATTATCATCTGGTGCGTGTAGGTTTGAAAAAATAGCATTATTCATGATTTGGCTATGGCACTAAATGTAACATGAGTGAAAGTAGAAAAAATTCATTTCTAACGAGAAATATTGGGAAAGTTGTTTTCGAAAATGAAAATTGTAACTCACTATTAAAAATAAATTTAATGGAAGCGAAAAAATAAGTGTTCATTTATCGACAATACGTTTTAATTGATTTAAAGTTCTGTATACGTAAGAAACCTAGAATCAGAGGTGATTTTTACTATGAAAAAATTGATTAATGATGTGGAAAATGTGGTTAAGGAACAGCTTGAAGGTATGGCCCTCACTCACCCTGAACTGAAAGTAAACTACGACCCCTACTACGTAGTTCGCGAAGATGCTCCGGTTAAAGGAAAAGTCGCTATTGTTTCCGGTGGCGGTTCCGGTCACGAACCGATGCACGGTGGCTTTGTCGGTAAAGGTATGCTTGATGGAGCCTGCCCCGGTGAAGTTTTCACTTCCCCCACACCCGACCAGATGTACGAATGCGCCAAGGCCGTAGACAGCGGTGCTGGCGTTCTTTTTATGGTAAAAAACTACACCGGTGACGTAATGAACTTTGAAGCCGCTGCTGAGCTTGTTTCCGCAGAAGGTGTTAAGGTCCAGAATATTTTGATTGATGATGACGTTGCAGTTAAAGACAGCCTCTACACCGCAGGTCGCCGCGGCGTTGGAACTACTGTTCTGGCTGAAAAGATCGTCGGTGCTGCTGCTGAAGCAGGCTACGACCTCGAAAAATGCTCCGATCTCTGCCGCAAGGTTAACCAGTACGGCCGTTCTTTCGGTGTAGCACTGACCTCCTGCATCGTTCCCGCTGCCGGTAAGCCCACCTTCGATCTCGGTGAAGACGAAGTTGAAATGGGTATCGGTATCCACGGTGAACCCGGCATTGAGCGTATGCCCCTCAAATCCGTTGATGAAATGACTCAGTACGCTGCTGAGCAGATCATTGATGATCCAGCATACACCCGTACCGTCCGCGAATGGAACGGTTCCGAGTGGGAAGACAAAGAACTGACTGACGAGCCTTTTGCCAAGGGCGATAACGTTATCGCATTTGTTAACAGCATGGGCGGTACCCCGGTATCAGAACTTTACGCTGTTTACAGAAAGCTTGATGAAGTCTGCAAAGCCAAGGGCATCAATATTGTCCGCAATCTGGTCGGACCCTACATCACTTCTCTGGAAATGCAGGGCTTCTCCATCACCCTGCTTAAAGTTGATGATGAAATGCTCAAGTTCTGGGATGCTCCTGCACAGACTCCCGGTTTTGTCCGCTAAAGGTAAAAGGTAAATTGGCATAATTATTAGTTTAAAATGCGCAGGCGTGGGGAATACTTTCACGCCTGCGTTCAAGTTTTCTTAAAAGCCCTCTCTTTTAGAGGACCTCAGGGCGGCGCTGTTGTACGTAAGAGCCCGATATAATTTAACCTGATCCAGTTTTAGATGGCGTCACCTTTTGGAGGATAAAATGTCCATGAATAAAGCCCAACTCATTGCTTGGCTCGGCAAGCTCAATGAAGTTTACGCAGACAAAAAAGAATATCTTACTGAACTCGATGCCGCTATCGGTGATGCTGACCACGGAATCAACATGAACCGCGGTTTCGGTAAAGTTGCGGAAAAGTTGCCTACCGTTGAAGATAAAGACATCGGCACCATCCTTAAGACCGTGGGTATGACCCTCATGTCCAGCGTCGGCGGTGCCAGTGGTCCCCTGTACGGTACTTTCTGGATGAAAGGTGGCATGATCATGGGTGGAAAAGAGGAACTCAGTTCCGAAGATTTCGCTAAAGTAATCGAAGCCGGCGTAGAAGGAATTCTGCAGCGTGGTCGTCCCGATCTCGGCGATAAGACCATGTACGATCTCTGGGCACCGGTGCTCGAAGTAGTCAAAGAAAAAGCAGGCAACGGTGATGATGTCCTCGCTATCGTTGAAGCAGCATTGCCCGTAGGTGAAAAGGCTCTTGCCGACACCATTCCCTTACAGGCTAAGAAAGGGCGCGCCAGCTATCTCGGCGAACGTTCTATCGGTCATCAGGATCCCGGTGCGACTTCCTCCTACTACATGCTTGAGACCCTGAAAGAAGTTTTGTCTTAATTTATTGCCCCCACGATATTCTTGAATATCGTGGGGGCAATGGAGTTTACAATGGTTGGATTAGTAATTGTTTCCCATAGCCAGACATTGGCACAGGGCGTTTTGGAACTGGCTGAGCAGATGACTCGCGGTTCTGTGGTCATGGAAGCCGCTGGCGGCATTGACGATCCCGATAATCCCATCGGTACTGATCCTATGAAGGTCATGATGGCTATCGAGTCGGTTGCTGCACAATCTGAAGACGGCGTACTGGTCATCATGGACCTTGGCAGCGCACTCATGAGTGCTGAAACCGCGCTGGATTTCCTGCCTGATGAGGTTAAGGAAAAGGTTCTGCTCTGTTCCGCTCCCGTTGTGGAAGGAACCATGGCTGCTGCGGTTCAAGCTTCAGTTGGCGCATCGCTTAAGGAAGTCAGTGCCGAAGCCGGCGCAGCACTGAATGTTAAGATCGAACAGCTGGCTCCCATCACCGGAGAAAGTGTTCAGCCTGTTTCTGTTGTAGAGGAAGAAGTTCTCGAAGGTGAAGAGGTGACTGTCGATCTGCTGGTCATCAATAAGCTGGGGTTGCATGCCCGTCCGGCAGCGAACCTTGTTGCCGAGGCTGGAAAATTTCAATCTACCATTCAGATTTGTAAGGGCGACAGCACTGCTTCCGGTAAGAGCATCAACCAGGTTGCTCTGCTGGCGGTCAAAAACGGCGAAACAATCACTGTCACCGCGACCGGACCTGATGCAGAGCAGGCTATCGAAGGTATGAAAGCTTTGCATGCTGATAATTTCGGTGAGCGTGATGAAGACGTTGCCGAAGTGGTTATGGAAACAGAGCCTTGCAATGTTGCTGGTGAAGGTTTTGTTTCTGGTGCTCCTGCCTCTACTGGTTATGCGGTTGGTCCGGTTTACGCTCATCTGGCAACTTTGCCGGAAGTGGAACGTACTGAGATTTCTGATACAGCCGCTGAGACTGCCCGTCTTGATCAGGCGATTTCTATCGCGCTGGCAGATATTCAGGCTTTGCAGCGCGAGACTGAAAAGACTGCAGGTAAAGCCAATGCCGCAATTTTCGAAGTTCACGGCTTAATCCTTGGCGACAAGGATATGCGTGATAAGGCTGCATCCATCATCGCCGATGAAAAGGTTAATGCCGAGTTTGCGTGGTTTCAGGTCATGGATAAAATGGCTGCTGATTACCGCAAGCTCGATGATGCATACATGCAGGCCCGTGCCGCAGACGTAATGGATTGCGGTGGACGAGTGCTGCGCGTGTTGACTGGTGAAGGCGAGCAGGCCATTAAACTTGAGCGTGAATCTATCATCGTGGCCCACGATCTTACCCCGTCTGATGTTGCCGGGATGGACCCGGAAAAAGTCCTCGGCATTGTTACCGAGATCGGCGGGGCGACTTCCCATGC
>DDLU01000088.1 GCA_002340305.1 Desulfovibrio sp. UBA2564 | reverse complement strand
TGACAACGTGCCGCATAAGAAATGCCCAGCGTTAAATATTCGATGTAACACCACCATCCCGGCAGCAAATAAATTCATCACCACCTACCCACGGGGTCGGCAACAGAAGGCACCGACCCCGCATGGGGTATTCCATCGATACAGGTATCGTGAAATCTCGGGTAGTTACTACCGGGGACGGTAAGTAATTCTGCCACGAGTCAGATCGTAAGGAGAGAGCTCTACAGTAACTTTGTCACCGGGCATAACTCTGATGCGAAATTTACGCATTTTGCCGGAGATGTGAGCCAGAACCTCATGACCGTTTTCAAGCTCTACGCGGAACATTGCGTTAGGGAGAGCTTCTTCCACAGTACCATTAACTGAAATGCCTTCTTCTTTAGCCAAAACTTTTCCTCTTATCTATTAAGTAGTTAACATAAAAAAAGCCCGCATACGCAACTGCGACAGCGGGCTTAATTTTCGATTTTCCCGAATAGGGAAACATCAAGACTGTCTTTAGGTACAAAATGGTGCGGTGAAAACTACATATTCTCACCAGCCCAAAGGGGCTTTATACCAAATCGCAACAAATTACCAGCGTCTGGGACGTGGTTCGCGGGGACGGGCTTCATTAACTTTCAGATTACGTCCGCCAAAATCAGAACCATCGAGATTTTCAATAGCCTGAATAGCACCTTCATCTTCCATTTCAACAAAACCGAATCCGCGGGGGCGGCCAGTTTCACGGTCATTGATGAGTTTAACGGAAATTACTTCACCAAACTCTTCAAAAGCAGCCCTTACATCTTCCTCGGAAGAGCTCCAAGGCAGATTACCCACGTAAATGTTCTTCGACATCTCAAAAAACTCCATAAAACGTTAAGACTTAAAACAACCCAGACAGCCGGCCCGAATCCAAAAATTCATCGACCACACTTTGGTACGGGCCAGAATTACGCCCCCAGCCCATAAACCATTCAACTAAATACCCATACAGACAATCTACGATATTCGGCTGAAATCCGGTATCCTAGTAGCCCCATACCCCACAAGGGATAAAAGAGCAATAGGTCTGCGCAAAAAAGGTTATATAATTAATACTTTTTACGCAGACCATAAATTATCAGCGAGAGTGGCTACCTACTTCTTGAGCCAGCTCATCATTTTACGAAGTTCACCACCGACCTGCTCGATCTGGTGTTCTTTACCGATGCGGCGCATTGCGGAGAAGTGAGCCTTACCGGTCATATTCTCAGCGATGAATTCGCGAGCGAACTCACCCTGCTGGATTTCTTTGAGAATCTTCTTCATTTCTTCGCGACTCTTATCATTGATGACGCGAGGACCGCGAGTTAAGTCACCGTACTCAGCAGTATCGGAGATGGAATCACGCATTTTAGCGAGGCCGCCTTCGTAGATGAGGTCAATAATCAGCTTGCACTCATGCAGGCATTCGAAATATGCGATTTCAGGCTGGTAACCGGCTTCTACGAGAGTTTCGAAACCGGCTTTGATCAGCTCGGAAAGACCGCCGCAAAGAACAGCCTGCTCACCGAAAAGGTCGGTTTCAGTTTCTTCGCGGAAGGTGGTCTGCAAAACGCCGGAACGGGTTGCGCCGATACCTTTTGCGTAAGCAAGAGCTATATCAAAAGCTTTACCGGAAGCATCCTGATCAACAGCGATGATTGCGGGAACAGCTCCGCCTTCAGTATAGGTACGGCGTACGAGGTGACCGGGACCTTTAGGAGCGGCCATGATAACGTCTACGTCCGCAGGAGCAGCGATCTGTTCGAAGTGGATGTTAAAACCGTGACCGAAAGCAAGAACGTCGCCGGACTTCAGGTTGGGTGCGATGTCATTCTTGTAGACTTCGGCCTGAACCTGATCGGGCAGAAGGATCATAATAAGATCAGCCTGTGCAGCAGCTTCAGCAGCGGATACGGGTTCAAAACCGTGTTCTTTAGCAAGCTCGTAGTTTGCGCCTCCGGGACGCTGACCGACAACAACTTTAACACCGGAATCACGAAGGTTCTGCGCGTGAGCATGGCCCTGGCTGCCGTAACCGATAATGGCAACTGTCTTATCTTTGAGCAGATTCAGATCAGCGTCATTTTCATAATAAACTTTCATTGCTTTCTCCTGATTTTTCTCTTTAATTCGGACCCGAAATATATGAATAGCCCACGGCGATTCGCCCCCTACCCTTAAGAAGAGACAAAAGCCGGACGGACCATACTCCTGTGCCGAAATGTTGTTGAAATTTTTTCCTAAACTTGCAGGGCGCGCTTCATAGCAACGGTGCCTGTGCGGGCGACTTCCTTGATACCGAAACGGGTAAGCATGTTGATCAAAGCTTCAATCTTGCCGTGGTCCCCGGTCACTTCGATGGAAAGTTCATCCGGGCTGACATCGACAACCTTACAGCGGAAGATATCCACGATACGCAAAATCTCGGCACGCTTGGCATCTTCGGCATTAACCTTGAGGATAATCATCTCACGCTCAACTGCCTTGTGTTCTGCCATATCAACAACTTTGATGACTGTTACCAGCTTACGCAACTGCTTCACAATCTGCTCCATGATTTGTTCATCACCGAGGGTTGTGATTGTCATCTGGGAAACTCCCTCCTCCAGAGTGGGAGCAACGTTGAGGGATTCAATGTTGAATCCACGCCCGCTGAACAGTCCTACAACTCTGGAAAGAACCCCGGGCTCGTTTTCAACTGTCACGGATAAAGTATGTCTCATTACTTCCTCCTAAACGAGCAGCATGTCGGTTAAAGAAGCACCAGCCGGAACCATAGGGTACACGTTCTCTTCCGGATCTACACGGACATCAATGATAGTCGGCTTCCCATTGGAAAAAGCTTCCTTGAGCATTGGTTCGAGATCTTTTTCTTCAGTAACTCTATACCCGGCGGCTCCGTATGCTTCGGCAAGTTTAACGAAGTCCGGCTGGGCATCCATGCAGGTTTCACAATAGTTGCGATCGTAAAAAAGCTCCTGCCACTGGCGGACCATTCCGAGATAGCCGTTATTTAAAATAA
>DDLU01000081.1 GCA_002340305.1 Desulfovibrio sp. UBA2564 | reverse complement strand
GTCTACACCAAACAGAGGGATGTAAGCCCGAATCACAAAATCACCACACTGGTGATTCTAGTCTCGACTACCCGCACAAAACCCGCACACGCAGCCGATAATTTTCAAAGTTTCTGAACCCGTATGCCCGCCTCTGGATGAGCTAGTGCGGCTGAGGTCTAAGGCGTTAATGAAATAGTGAGATAACTCACAGCCCTTCTTTGTGCATCATTAGTGCCTTATTTGTCTTCACAAGTAGCACTTGCTTAGCGTATAGATTTCACATGCATAAACTCTTTCTAATTAACTGCACTCCTGCGCTTGTGGATGCTTTTATCGCGCAGGGGTATGAAGTTAAAAGTCTTTTTGGGCAGGATGGGAAAATGGATGTCCCCGCAAAATTGGATGCGTTGGACTTTCAACCTGACATGATTCTACAGCAGGAATCATTAGGCAGGCGTCTTTTCTTGAATGGTTTGCATAAAGTTGATTGCATAAAGATATTTTGGTCAGTGGATACACACATGAATATGTATTGGCATGAGTACTATGCTGATATTTTTGACTGTGTTTTAACCACGCAAAAAAAATATGTTCAGGCTCTCCGAAATAAGTGTGGTGCGAAAGTAGAGTGGATGCCCTGGATGGCTATACCTTCTGGAGCGGCCGTGATTGGTGCCGGAGTCGCGCCGCATACTAGACGAGAACACGATCTGACTTTTGTAGGCAGAATTACAAGCCATAGACGTTCACGTTTATGGTTTGTTAAGTTTTTGAATGAGCACTACAAGTTGAATCTCGAAGATAATTTAAATTTTAATCAAATGATGGAAGTTTATCGAAAAACTAGAATTGTACCCAATGAGGCTCTTTTTGGAGAGATAAATTTTAGACTTTTCGAAGGGGCGGCGTGCGGTTGCGCTGTTGTCACTCCAGATGTGGGTGGCGGACTGGATGAATTATTCGAAATCGGGCATGAGATAGAAGTTTATAGTGATGTATTGGAGCTTAAAGAAATCTTAGATCGACTCACCAAGAACCCGGCGCGGAGTGGGGCACTTGGTATGGCTGCCCATGTCCGAGTTTTAAGAGACCATCTTCCACAATCGAGAGCCAGCACAATATGTGACATAGCGAAAACTATTTCACGTCGTGACATGTCTGAGGAGCATGAGAGATTACAACTCTGCGTTAGCGAATTTTTGCTTGGCGAGGGCGGGGGAATCGCTATTAATTGGGATGGCCTTTTAAAGCAATTGCTGGATTTACCACAATCCGAAAAAAGGGATGCCGCTTTACTTAGAATATTTGCTAAATCTGGGCTGAAAGATTTTTTTATGAAAATTGTTTACCCCTACCTAGAGAAAAAGTCCGTATCTACCGATTGTTACTTCAACATGTCAGCTTCACTTAGTGCCTTAAAGCTCGGATTGTGGGAAGTAGCCAAGCATTTTTGGTATTCGTACAAGGCTCAAGGAAGAGTTGAGGATGTCGCTAAACCTGTTGATGACGTTAATCTATTAAAGCTTTGGGGTGATGCGTTATTCAAAAATGGGAAGGCTATCCGTTCCGGAGTTGCTTTTGATGAGATAGAAGGTATCCCTTCATGTGCTTCGGACTGTTTTTTTGCAGCTTTGCACAGATTACCGTCTGATAAAGAAATATACCGGAAGCTTGATGTTGTTTTCAATGGTGTCAAAGGCGGTGAGCCTAGTAGGTTAGGGTTCCTTTCACACCTGTCGTTACATTATCCTGAGGACTGGCGTATTAGTGCCGAAGTTGCGGTAACCAGTCTGCGGGTTTTTAGGTTGAATGAAGGTTTGAAAGAGCTTGAAAATGCGCGGATTATTGCCCGGCGCACAGGACAGGAACGTTTCTTTAAGCGTAAAATTAAGTCGGAAATTCCCGTGTTTTCTAAGTTGGTTAATCAGAAAGAAGTATGATAATAAGAGCACTGCATACTCACAATACTGGAGGGCATAAATGTCAGATGCAGTTTTTAATGAGCAGGCTTTTTATAGTCACCTCGGTGGGGATACTGAACTAGGCGCAGAGATTTTAAAAGTCTATATGGTTGATGCTCCCGCGCGTGCAAAGGCTCTGGCTGAAGCCCTTACTTCCGATGATAAAGACTTGGCTGTGAAGTATTCGCATGCTTTAAAAGGTATTTCTGCAACGATTAGAGCTAATTCCATGGCCCTGATTGCCGAAAGAATTGAGCAGGTTTCCCGAAAAGGAGATTTGGAAAGTGCCAGGACTTATATGCCTGAAGTAGAAACTGAACTCGAGGCCGTTCTGGAGGCTGTGCAGAATTATCTCAATAAATAATTCCATATTTTCATAATTTTAAGACAGATTGTTGCCGAGGTAGCGATTTGTTTTGGGATAGATTTTTCTGAATGATCTGTCGGTTGCTTTGAAGAGAGTTATCGGCATTAATTAAAAATTTAAATGAGACGATAGTTATTTCTGACTAACAGGAGACATCAGATGTTCAAAAATTTGAAGCTCGGATGGAAAATCGGCGGAGGATTTGTTGTAGTCCTGCTGCTTACTGCGGTTGTAGGTGTTGTCGGCTGGTATGGTCTTTCAAAGGTTGCTGACGAGGCTGAGCGCACTGAAGTTGTAAGCAAAGCCGTATCGGATATGTACAACTCCAGGTTAATGGTTCTTTATTATGCTAAAAGTGGAGCACCTGAGTTTGAAGACAAATTTCATAATTCCATTAATGCGGTTGGAAAAAATATTTCAGCAAGTAAAAGTAATTTTTCCGGTAAAGGACTTGCCGATATTTCCGGTGTTGCTGATAAGGCATCTAAATACAGTGAAATATTTGACAGATACGCACAGTATGAGCATGGAAAGGCAGCAGCAGTTAAAAATTGTGTAGCTGCTGTTGGCAGGCTCGATAATGCTGTTTCACGTGTTGTAGACCGTGCAACTGTAGCTATGGAAGAAGGCATGAATGGCGGTGGGACCTCTATTGATATGACTGCTGTTTTCGAAGCATATTCTATGATTTCGGGCCTTGAGAAAACCTTTTTAAATAGTCGAATTTCTTTTATTAACTACCTGCGGACCGGGGGGGATGAACATGTCTCAATTACCCGTTCTTTGCTTAATAACGTTATCAGCAAATGCGATGCCTTTCGTGGTAATAGCTGGGTTGCAGCGAATTCTGATCTGGACGTTAACGGTCTGGAGAATGAGGCCCGCGCCTATCTTGAGGGTTTTGATTCAGTTGTTAAACAGATGGACTTGCAGAATACTGAGCTCAAAGCTATGGCTGGAGTCGGACTTGAGGCTCTGGGGCTTAGTCAGAGTTTGATGGCTGATCAGCAGGTTTCCGCACAGAACGTGATAACTTCTTCTTTTTCCATGATTATGGGGGGATTAGCTCTTGCTCTTGTCTTGGGTGCGATTATTTCCATCACTGTTACCCGAATTATTACCGCTCCCATCCGCGAAGGGGTTTCATTTGCTGAGCATATGGCTAAGGGGGATTTTACCAGAACTCTGGACATTGACCAGCGTGATGAAATCGGTACTCTAGCTGCTGCTTTGAATGATATGGTGGTTAAACTTTCCGCTGTTGTCGGTGAAGTCGGAATTTCTTCCGAGAACGTTGCTTCCGGTAGTGAAGAGCTTTCAGCTACAGCGGAGAGCCTCTCCCAGGCTTCAACCGAACAGGCTGCCAGCGTTGAGGAAGTTTCTGCTTCTATGGAAGAGATGACCGCTAATATTAGACAGAATTCCGAAAATGCACATCAGACTGAACAGATTGCGCTTCAATCTTCACAGCAGGCTGAAGAAGGTGGTGATGCTGTAATTAAAGCTGTCGATGCTATGAAAAATATTGCCGAGAAAATTTCCATCATTGAGGAAATTGCCCGTCAGACTAATTTGCTCGCCCTGAACGCTGCGATTGAAGCAGCCCGTGCAGGTGAGCATGGTAAGGGCTTTGCGGTTGTCGCGGCTGAAGTCCGCAAGCTTGCTGAGCGAAGCGGAGCCGCTGCCGGCGAGATCGGTGAGCTTTCAACCAGCACTGTAAATGTTGCAGAAAAGGCTGGTGAAATGCTGAACCAGCTTGTTCCTGATATTAAGAAAACAGCTGAGCTTGTACAGGAAATTGCTGCCGGTAGCAGCGAGCAGCTTTCCGGTGCTGAGCAGATCAACAAAGCAGTACAGCAGCTTGATCAGGTAACCCAGCAGAATGCTTCTGCGTCTGAAGAAATGGCTTCCACCTCTGAAGAGTTGTCCAGTCAGGCTGAGCAGTTGCAGCAGGTAATGAGCTTTTTCAGGGTTAGAAACCAGCAGCGGGCAAGGGTTAAGGCCCTTCCACCGGTCCGTACTGTGATGAAATCAGCTCCAGCTGCCGCAACCCCGGTGGCGCGGGTAAAAGAAGTTCCTGCTTCTGAGTCTCATGCCCATGACGATTCCAGCAGTGGCGTATCTTTGGATATGGGAAGTGATTTCTCTGACAATGACTTTGAAAAATTCTAATAAGCACTGGTTGTTTTTGCAGGCTTAATATATAGTTAATGCAATTAAGCAGTGTTTTTGCTGAATGAATGATCAAATTGAGGCAGGTAAAATTATGAGTGCTGAGATTAACAGTACAACCAATCAATATCTGACGTTTACTTTAAACAAGGATATTTATGCATTGGACATAGCCAGTGTACGGGAAGTACTTGAGCTTACTCCCATAACCAGAATTCCCAGAACCCCCAAATTCATGCGGGGGGTTATTAACCTTAGGGGCCATGCTGTTCCCGTTGTTGATATGCGTCTTAAGTTCGGCATGAGCAGGACCGAGGATACCATCAATACCTGCATTATTATCGTCGAAGTTTCCTTTGACGGGGAAAGTACAGTGATGGGTGCTCTTGCTGATTCAGTGCGGGAAGTAATCGAACTTACCGAAAATATGATTGAAGAGCCACCCAGAATGGGGACCACAATCAAGACTGAGTTCATCCGTGGAATGGGCAAACAGGATGATGATTTTGTGATTATTCTGGATATTAATAAGATTTTGTCCGTGGAAGAACTGGCTATGCTTAAGAATGTCCAGCAGGATTCTCCCTCAAACGAGGTGGCTCCAGAAATCAGTGCAGACCAAGGTATGACTTTGAGTTTGTAGGTTATATTCTGGCAGAGTTTTCTGTCATTGATCTAAGCAGTTAAAAGCCCGTTTCCAAATATTGGAGATGGGCTTTTTATTATAAATACATACTCCACTGATTTTATATCTTGATATATTCGTTTGATTGGGGGAAGTTCGCCCAAAAGATTAGGGGATTCTTATTATCAAGACTTTGATTGTGGTGCTCTGTAAATATTAGTAAGGTTATGTTTAATTTTTGGATTGTACAGCTGGATTATGGTTTTTTCAAATATAATGAGGCTGATCGGGAATGGTTGTGTCCAGGAATGTAAGATTTATTTTTTTCTATGGTAGCGTGGCTGTTCTGTGTTTCGGTGCCGGAGTTTTTTGCGGTGGCCTGTATTGGTTGCCCAGATTGTTGCTATTTATCTGTGGTGTGGCCGTTCTCGGTGCTATTGGTCTGCGTATTAAGACTTTTATTGTGGATGAGAAGGAGCGGCGTACACAATTTGCTTCCTTGATAGCTGCGAACTGTGAGAGTGTTTTTTATCAGACCGATCTTCAGGGCAATTTGCTATTTGCGGATAATGGTTGTCGTGTTTATGAGCAAAGACTTTCAGGGCGGGCAACCTTAGATGAATCTCCAATACTTTTGGCGCATCTTTCTTCCAGCGATTTTTTGAAGAATTTTTCTCAGGGTGTAAATACAAGAGATGGAATCTATAGATTTGAGGTTGAGCACATCGCTCTGGATGGGAAAAAAATAAAATTTGCTCATGCCTTGCAATATACTCACGATGCTGAAGGTAAGGTGGATGGTATTGTTGGAACGGTCAGCGATATTTCTGAAGAAGAAACACTCAAGGCTGAGCGGGACCAGCAGGCACGCTATCTGGATACAGTTATGAACGGGGCAGAGTCCAGTCAGTTCATTCACGACCTCGAAGGTAATTTTATTAAGGTAAATAAAAAATTTGCTGATTACTCTGCAACAACACCTGAACTTTGCAAAGGCACAAGTGTTTATCATTATCTTTCTCCTCAGATTGCAGACAATTTATTACAAAGATTGAGTGATCTTGCGTCTGGTGGCAAAGAACTTTCCATGCAGATTCCGGCATTTAATCCACGCGGAGAGAAAAGACCTTTTGATGTTCGTTTTGTTCTTTGCCGTGATGGAGAAGACGAACCGGAGGCCATAGTCGGATTTGCCCGGGAAGCTAAGGATTTTTCACCGGAGCCCCCTTCTGCGGGGATCGACTTAGCCTTTATGGAATCCCTGTGCCACGAAATGCGTACTCCGCTGGCTGGAATTATCGGGAGTTTGCATGTCCTTGATAATATGGACCTCTCCCCAGAAGCCCGTGAGTATGTGCGCAAATGTGCCCTTTCAGCTGAACGTTTTAAGGACGTTCTCAATATTTCATTAAATGATCTGGCTGGAAACATTGACCCCCGGAAAGTTGAATCTTTGAGTCCTGCTGCGATTCTTGAAAAGCATATCGAATTGTTTGCCCCGGCGGCTTCTATCCAAAACCGGAGTATTGGTTTACGCATCGGTTCAGGGGTGCCTGATGCAATTATCTGTAACCGGAAAGAGTTAAGTAAAATTGTTTTTTGTCTGATAAATGAAGGTTTGGAAATCATTACGGATTTAGACATTACTGTTGGGGTTAAACGTTCTACTGTAGACGGAAGTGACTCTTGGATT
The DNA here is from genome assembly GCA_002340305.1 of Desulfovibrio sp. UBA2564. GTDB lineage: Bacteria > Desulfobacterota > Desulfovibrionia > Desulfovibrionales > Desulfovibrionaceae > Maridesulfovibrio. The sequence goes on along the minus strand of DDLU01000081.1, from coordinate 8,339 downwards.
TCTTTTTACGTTACAGGTGAAGGGGGGGATACCCAGTCAAGCCAGGGGCTGTATTCCGATTCGCTTGAGAAGAATGCCGCGATAATTGGCGGTAAACCATATTTTGATGAAACCCCCGTTGCTGAATTCGGAGTCAGTATTGAAATTCCTGTTGGGAGAAAGTCGGTAGCACAGGATTCAAGCTCAGTTCAGGAGTTGCGGATAATTTTGGCCGAAGATGATATAAGCAGTCAGGTTTTCATGCGTAAGAAACTTGAAAGCTGGGGACATCTGGTGCGGACTGCAAGCACAGGAATTGAAGTCCTGAATTACATGGAAGGCGAAGAATTTGATCTAATATTGATGGATTTGCAAATGCCGAAGATGAATGGCTTTGACGCTATCACTTCAATTCGGGAAGGCATGCCATCTATGCGTAATCTACCGATTATTGTGATGAGTGCATATGGTCGGGAAAGCGATTTTGCGAAAATGTCAGAGCTGAAGGTTGATGATTATATTTCCAAGCCGGTCAGCACTGAACAATTGTCAAAAGCCCTTGAAAGGCTTTGCGCTCTGGGGCGAATTTAATCACCCCATTCGCCGATCCATTTTATTTAGTGGGGCAGGATGTTAGTGATGTAATAGGCTATTCCGTCTTCGAGCATTTGCACGGATAGAAGGATGAGAATCAGGCCCATAAGTCTTTCACAAGCCCTGAGTCCTCTTTTACCAAGTATCCGGGCCATGGTCGGTCCGATCATCATAATGGCAAAGCTCATTCCCCAAGCAATCATTACGCCTGAGAGTACATTAAAATCTGCGTCACCTTTTGATCCGTAAACCATTACCGCCGCCAGTAAAGAAGGTCCGGCAAAAAGCGGTACGGCGATGGGCACAATGAACGGGTCTTTTTCCGTTTCCTCTGCCGCACTTTCCGGTTTCGGGAAAATCATTTTCATTGAAATAATAAACAGAATTACCCCGCCTGCAATGCGCAACGTAGACTGATGGATGTTGAGCATTTTCATCAGTCCTGCGCCGAGGTACATGAATATGATGATGATTCCCAGCGCAAAGAAAAGTTCCCTGAGCAGTATTTTACGCTGACGTGAAGGTGAGAATTCCCGGAGCATGGACAGGCAGACCGGGAGGTTGCCCAATGGGTCCATGATCAGGAATAGGGGAAAGGCGATTTCGAAAATTGTGCCCAGCTGACTTGTTTCCATTTTTAGTCTTTGCCTCCAGCCTGTCCGTAGGTCGAAAATTTATCGATAACTTTGTCCATTTCATCGTCAGGAACGATAACAGGTTTACCCACTGAAAGAGCCTGTATATAGATTCTTGCGACAAGTTCCAGTTCTTCTGCGGCATCAAAAGCATTTCCGATTTCACGGCCCACAGTTATCAGTCCATGATTGGCCAGCAGTACAGCATTAAAGTTGCCGATTGTTTTGATTACGTTGTCTGCCAGCTCTGGTGTTCCGAAGGTCGCATAAGGCGCGAGAGGAACCTTTCTGCCCGCAAATCCGACGAGATAATGTACAGCCGGGAGTTCCATATTCAGGCAGGCTACAGTGGTTGCGTAGACTGAATGGGTGTGAACCACGGCGTTAACGTCTCCGCGCTCTTTGTAGAGAATGGTATGGAATCCATACTCACTGGAAGGTTTGCGGTCGGAGTTTTTGATGTTGCCGTTCAGGTTTATAACCACGATATCTTCGGGAGTGGAAAGACGGTAATCCAAACCACTTGGGCTGATAGCAACCAAGCCTTGATCGCGATTGAAAATACTCAGGTTTCCGCCTGTCCCGGTAGTAAGACCGGATTCAAGCAGCTTTTTACCGTATTCAACAACAAGTTCTCTTTCTTTCTGCAACAACATATCGATTTCCTTTTTTTAAAGAGGCCTTCTCCAGCCGCCGGGGCATAAAATTATTCAAAAGCGCGTAGTGCCTCAATTCTCTTCAACACAGGGGGATGGCTGTATTCCAGCCAAACGTAAAAAGGGTGCGGCGTGAGGTTGGAGAGGTTGCTTACCGATAACTTTTTCAGTGCCCCGATCAGTGCTTCCGGTTCATGGGTGGTTTGCGCTGCAAATGCGTCAGCTTCAAATTCGTGCTTGCGTGAGCGGATATTGCTGAAGATGGACAGCACAATGGAAACGGGGGTGTAGAGCAGGGCAAAGAAGATCAGGCCTGCGTGAACTGAGATATTCTGCATGCCGAAAGCTGCAAACAATTCCTTGTTGCCAAGAAAAAAGGACATGAGCAGGAACACCGCCCCGGTATTGATAATGCTCATAGTCATCATCTTGCGGATATGTCCGAGTTTGCTATGTCCGATTTCATGAGCCAGTACTGCCACTATTTCGTCAGTGGAAAGGTTGTTGATCAGGGTGTCGAAGAGAGCAATGCGTTTCTTTTTACCGAATCCGGTGAAGTATGCATTGGCTTTGGTTGATCGCTTGGAGCCATCGATCATGAAAATTCCGGATAATTCAAATCCGTTGTCCTTGGCGAATTTTTCGATCTTTTCTTTTAGTTCTCCATCTTCAAGCGGGGTGAACTTGTTGAACAAAGGCAGAATCCATGTGGGCGCAAGATATTGTACTCCAAGGGTGATAACTACAGTGAACAACCAGCACCAAAGCCACGCCAGCGATCCGGCAGCATTGAAGAAAATAAGTACTCCGCTGAGAATTGCCCCGCCGATAATTCCACCTAACAGATAACCTTTGATTTTATCCATGAAAAATGTCTTGAGAGTGGTCTTGTTAAATCCGAATTTCTCTTCAATGACAAAGGTACTGTAAAGTGAAAAAGGCAGCGATACGATATCGCTGAGTATTGCCAGCCCGGCATAGAAAATAAGTCCGGTGGTGATTTGTCCGTAACCGAATCCGTCTGACCAGAGATCTACTGCATTGAAGCCTCCCCAGAGTATGAAAAGGATGGTAATGAGGGTGGTAAATGAACTGGATATGTTTTCAAAACCGATTCCGGCTTTGGCGTAATCTTGCGATTTTTTGTACTCGGCTGCGTCAAATGTCCCGGTGAATTCGGATGGAACTTCCGTTGAAAGAGCCTTGATGTTCAGTTGACGGGCAAAAAATCCAAGCAGGTATGCGCCGGCAAGGGAAAGTATAATAATGCAGAGGTATATGTTCATTTCTTTGTCACTGTTTTGGTTTTGATTGGGCTAATGCCTTAATTACAGGGCCTTAACTTACGATTGCGTATAACTACCCCGTGGGTTGGTCTTCCGTCAATGCAGGGATGGCATCAGAAACAGGTGTCTTTGAATATTAATAATGGTCTGTTCTTGACAATAAACGGTATAGCGTCAACAATTATACATTAAAATTAATATGATTGAGTATTCTGTTTTTCGAGTATATAACGCGCTGATTGTTTCTTGCTCGAGAGGGAGTTTTTATAGATGAGTTCGCCGAAAAGCATTAAGGAAAATATCGCCCGTGCTAAAGCTTACGGACAACGTAAAGATTATATGCGTTGCCTGCATGCACTGAGTCTGTCTCTTGATGAGTTGTCTTCAAGTCAGGTCTTTGGGCGCGAGAAATTTGAAATCGGAATTCTCATTGATGAAGTTTTCCGGCAGTTACTGTCAATGGAAGAATTAAAACGAGTGCTCCCCAGAGGCTTGAAGTATACCAAGGGGCAGGAAAAAAAATTAGCCGCAGTGCTAATGAAAATTCATGACACCATTAAGAATGCACTTGAAAAAGCTGCGGTCGAAAAAGTTCGCAAGCAGAAAAATCAGATTGATAAGTTTATATTGTCCGGTCAGAAGTTCCTGATGGAAAAGAATGTCAAGGAAGCTAAAAAATATTTCCGGAAAATTACAGAAGCCTTCCCCGATGAAAGGGGGTTGTTGCAGGATGTCGGTGGCAGACTTGTCAAGTCCGGCTTTCCTTCTGATGGGGTGGAATACCTTGAACGGGCAATTGAAAAAACTCCTTCGGACAGCAGGCCTTATATTTCACTTCTTCTGGCCTATGAGATGATGACTGAGCAGGAGAATGCCCTTGAAGTAATCAAAGACATCGTGCGCCGTTTTGGGGCAAATGAAAGTATTTATGTGCGCCAGGCCAAGCTGTTTTTTGCTAAACGCATGTATACTGAAGCCTATGACGCTGCTGCCGCAGCTTTAAAGGTTAATCCGCTTAATCGTGATGCGAAGAAAATTTCAGATAAGTTAGGCCCCAAGATTTTTGGGCGTGGCTACACTCCCGGTGCCAGTGCCGGAGAAATGAAAGCAGCAAAGTCTTCTGGCGGCGCAAATGGAAAGAAGAAGGGCGTTTCTTTCAGTCTTGACGGTTCCGGCGGTGCGAAGAAATCAAAACCAGCTAATAAGAAAACTGCGGCTAAGAAGCCTAATGCTGCTAAAGCGATCAAACTTGATTTTTAATCAAGAGTACTCTCCCCGTTTTTTAAGGCCGCGCGAGCGGCCTTTTTTATTGTCATTTTTATGGAAGAATACATGTTACATGACATAAGTGTCGTGTTTTCAAAAGCCTACTTTCAAAGTAGAGTTTGCGGTTTTATTGAGTGTATCCCAAAAGTACATGAGTCTTACATTGAGCAACGACATAAATGTCGTTTTAGGTGATGTTGAGCTATATAGGGATTGAGTAAACTGTTTGCCGGATCAACGTGACATGGGTGTCGTGTGTTTATTCAGCGTTTGGGTGTGAGAAAAGATTTTTTGTTTTTAACTGCCTGTAATAGTATGGTTAATTTTTGTTGGCACGAATGGTGTTAAGGTGACGACAAAAAAGATTGCCTGAAAAATCACAAAGGAGAATATACATGGCTGAACTTTCTGTTTCTTACGAACGCGCAGGCGGTAAGCAGGTAATAGATACGAAATCTCAGGTGCTGGGTGAAATCTCAATCGATTATGCTCAGATTCCCGAAGACCAGCGTGGCGGTACTGCAAAGCAGCTGCTCGCGGCTTCCACCCTGCATTGTTTCTGCGGTGCTCTGGCTAAGGCGCTGGAAACCCGTGGTGCAGAATACGAACGCATAACTGCAACCGCTACTCTTGAAACCGGTTTGGATGAAAAGAAGCGTGCCCGTGTGACCGGTATCACTCTTGATGTGACCGTACATATGGATGAAGATTACGGATTTATCTTTGATCGTGTGGAAAAAATTATGCGCAAGGGCTGCCTGATCACTGCCTCTCTGCATGAAGCTTTTCCCATGACTTACAATCTTGAGCTCGAAGAATTGTAATAAATTTCACACAGGAGCAAAGAATGTCATCCATCACTATTATTGGCTCAGGTCCCGGCGGTCATATTGCAGCATTCGAAGCTGCCCGCCGCGGCGCAGAAGTCACTCTGATTGAAAAAGCGGAGATCGGAGGAACCTGCCTTAACTGGGGATGTATCCCGACCAAGACCCTTAAATCTTCTGCTGAAGCACTTGAAACAGCAGGGCGGCTCAAAGATTTCGGCATCGCAGCTGAAGGAGCAGATGATTCTGTTTCATTTAAAGCTGATATGGAAGCTATTGTGGCACGCAAGGAAAGAGTCCGTAAAGTACTTTGCGGTGGTCTGGAGAAGACTTGTTCCGCTCTTAAAATCCGCGTGGTACACGGTACTGCTGAACTTGGATCCGATAAAACTGTGCTTGTTCATACCCAAGAAGGCACTGAGGAAATCAAGAGCGATAGTGTTATCATTGCTACCGGCTCAAGCATCCTTGATCTTCCTTCCCTGCCCGTTGACCACAAGCACATTATAAATAGTGATGATGCCCTTGATCTGGATCATGTTCCTGAGAAGATGGTGATCGTGGGAGGTGGAGTAATTGGTTGCGAACTGGCCTTTATCTACCGTGCGTTCGGAGCAGAGGTTACTATCGTTGAAGGTATGGACCGTCTGCTGCCTGTTCCTTCCGTTGATAAGGACATGAGCAAGCTTTTGCAGCGCGAAGCCAAAAAACATCGCATCAAAGTGCAGGTCGCCAAGACCGTGAAGAGTGCTGAAGTTATGGATGGCAAAGTTCGGTGTGTTCTCGGACCTTCGCCTTTTGTTGAAAATGCAAAAGGCGGCGAAACCACCATTGAAGCTGATGTTGTGCTGGTTGCAGTTGGTCGTACGCCCAATACTGACGGTCTCAGTCTGGCTGGAGCCGGAGTTGAAACAGATGAGCGCGGTTGGATCAAGGCAGATATGAACATGCGCACCTCGGCTGAAGGCATTTACGCCATCGGCGATATTCTCGGACCTTCCCGTGTAATGCTGGCACATGTCGCATCCCATGAAGGTCTTTGTGCCGTGGATAACTGTTTCGGCAAAGAACGTTCCCTTGATTACTCCGCGATTCCTTCCGGAATTTTTACTTCTCCCGAGATCGGGACCGTAGGCCTTTCCGAACAAGAAGCCGTAGAGAAGGGCTTTGTAGTCCGCTCACAGGTTTTCCAGTTCCGTGAACTTGGTAAAGCGCAGGCAATGGGTGAACTCGCAGGTATGTTTAAAATCGTTTGTGAGAAAGAGAGTGGCAAAATTCTCGGAGCCCACATTGCCGGTGCCCATGCTACCGACCTCATTGCTGAAGCAGGTCTAGCCATTGAGAAGGGCCTTACCGCTGCCGATGTCGCGCACACCATTCATGCCCACCCGACTCTCGCAGAAGGTCTCTACGAGTGTTGTGAAGCATGGCTTCGCGGTTGCTAATTCCGTTGTTAACCTTTCAGAACAATAAACTTTTTGGAGATAATCATGAGTGAACTTACCTATCCCGCAGACGTTCTTTACCATTCCGAGCACACTTGGGTTCTTATCAACGATGACAACACCGCGGTTGTCGGTATTACTGATTTCGCACAGGATCAGCTCGGCGAAGTTGCATTTGTTGACCTGCCTTCCGTAGACGATCATTTCGACGCTGGCGAAGAATTCGGTACTGTTGAGTCCATTAAGGCTGTCAGCAGCCTTTACATGCCCGTTTCAGGTACTGTCACCGAGATCAACGAAGGTCTTGAAGACGCTCCTGAAGATGTAAATACTTCTCCTTATAAAGATGGTTGGATGCTGCGCATGACCCTTGATGCTGATGCTGACAAAAGCCAGCTCCTGAGCAGCGAAGCATACGCAGAAAAAATTAAGTAAGCCACCTTTCCCGGATTCAGAGTCCGGGATATCCACTCCTTTGACGGAGCTTATACCTTGGAGCGGCCTGCCTTTGTGCGGGCCGCTCTACAAATATCAGAAGGTTTATTCATGTGTTTTAAAGATCGTTCAAAACCATATTTGCGCATTCCGCCGTGGCTCAGGGTTAAGATTCCTTGTAACAAGACTTACAGTGCTACCCGGGAACTGGTTAAGGACCTTAGCTTGAATACTGTTTGTCAGAGTGCCAAGTGCCCGAATATGTTTGAATGTTTTTCTGAACACACTGCGACTTTTCTGATCATGGGCAATACCTGCACCCGCAATTGTGCATTCTGCAATATTGAAAGCGGTGAAATCCTGCCTCTTGATCTCACTGAGCCAACCCGTGTGGCTGAAGCAGCTAAACGGTTGAAGCTCAAGCATGTGGTCATTACCTCCGTGACCCGTGACGATCTTGCTGATGGCGGGGCCGGTGCATTTGCTTCAACCATCAGCGCGGTACGTAAAGCTTTGCCCGAATCCACCATTGAGGTACTCATTCCTGATTTTCAGGGTGATGAAGCTTCGTTGATTTCTGTCATTGAAGCCGGTCCGGATATCATCAACCACAATGTGGAAACGCCTCCTATGCATTATAGCGATATTCGCCCGCAGGCTGATTATGAGCAGAGCCTTGAGCTCATTAAGCGCGTAAAGTCTGCCGGGGCTATTGCCAAGTCCGGGGTAATGGTCGGGCTGGGTGAAAATGATGAAGAAGTGCAAGGGGTGATTGACGATCTTGCGATCATCGGGTGTGACATAGTGACTATCGGGCAGTATATGCGACCTTCACTTAAGCATCCAGAGGTCCTGCGTTATGTCCATCCAGATGTTTTCGAAGAATATGCCCGCTACGGTAAAGGGAAGGGTGTTAAACATATGTACAGTGCTCCCCTAGTTCGCTCCTCATACAATGCTGCCCTTTTTGCAGGGCTGAAGAAATAAGTTTTTATATCCTCCTAAAAGAGAGCAGGAAGTCCCCCGTAGCCGTTATGTTCTGGTTGCCGGGGACTTCTTTATGTGTTGTTTCTTTCTCTTATTTTCCAAGCGCAAAAAATCCCCGACAACCGGAAGGCTACCGGGGATTTCAAATTGGCTTTGTGGGCCGGATGGAAAGGCTGGCTTAGTACATGCCGCCCATGCCGCCCATACCGCCCATGCCACCCATACCGCC
>DDLU01000133.1 GCA_002340305.1 Desulfovibrio sp. UBA2564 | reverse complement strand
TTAAGGTTAAGCCTAGAGGGGCCTTTTAACCTTGTCTACCTGACGGGGCATACCACTGCCTGCCCGAAGTTGATCAGACTGACTCCGGGTATTCCGTTCTGCCAAATATCCAGCCCCAGATCTTTCACATGATCAAACCAATCAAAAACAGTTGAACTCTCCACTTCAGTACCTTTTGTTGCATTATCCATACGATACTCCCGAATTGAGCTTTAAAATACAGTCCTACTTTAACAGAGCCGAAACAACTGTCACCGCAGCACAAAAAGTAAATCACCCCGCTTTAACTTGGGCAGAATTCCATAATATGTTATCTTGCCGGGAAATATTGACTACAAATTAAACCAGCTTCAACAAACAAGCGCTTCTTCCATCCCGTTGCGCGCAAACTGCAATTGATGAAAGCCTATGCCTAAACAGCACAAATCAATATTATCCGGTTCAGCATTATGCTTTTTTGCCATGCTCATTTTATTGCTTTGTCCCTGCCATGCTGCTTGTGCGCAAGAACAATCAACTATCCGAGTTGCTACCCTTAAAAATTTTCCTCCCCAATACTCGCTGACCGAAAAGGGAACTCCCACCGGTTTTGCTGTCGATATCATAAATCAGGTTGCCAAGCTGGCAAACCTGACCCCGGAGTATCTCCTTTTCGCAAACTGGAATGAGGCCCAACAAGCCTTGAAAGACGGAACAGTGGACGTGATTCCCAACATGGGTATAACTCCGCGCAGGAAAAGATTCGCTGCTTTCACAGCCCCGGTTGAAACTTTGCCGGTATCAATCTTCACCCGCGCAACTGACCACAGCATCAACTCTCTGCAAGATTTGAAAGGTAAAAAAGTAGCAGTAGCAAAACTCAACGTCGGCTACGTCCTGCTCAAGGACAGGAAAGACATTGAGCTAATAATTGCAGCCACAGCTTCTGAAGCAATTATGCTTCTCCTTTCCGGGCAGACAGATGCTCTTGTGTTTCCCCGTCCGGTAATTGAAAGTCTGGCCCGCAAATCAAGGATATCTGACAGGTTTAAAGTTGCCGGCACACCGCTTGAGGAAATCTCACGGGGAATTGCTACATCCAAAGATAACCCTGAACTGCGTAATAGACTGGACCGGGCCGTCCGCCACCTTGTAGCCACAGACCGCTACCGTGAATTATACTCCAAATGGTACGGAAGTCCGGAGCCATTCTGGACAGCGGGTAGGCTCTACATTGCTTCAGGGATGGCCCTTGCCATTTTCTTAGGCAGCTTGTTTTTAATGAGATACCAAAGCCTTGCCAGTTTTAACAAAGACCTTGAGCAACGAATTAAGGAAAGGACAGAATTACTTGAAGTCAGTGAAAAAAACACCCGGCTGCTCTTTGAAAAATCATTTCTCGGAATTGCAGAACATAGAATTGTGTATGACCATGAAGGACAAGCGACAGACTACACAATCATCAACGTTAACCCTGCTTTTTACAAAATTTTAGAGATTGAGGAAGAAACAGCAATAAATCGTAAGGCGAGCGATTTATATGGAACAGACGAAGCTCCTTTCCTTGCTGAGTACGTAACTGCGGTTGAAATGAACCGGCCTAAGGAACTTGAGCGGGAATTTGAGCCTTTAGAAAAGACTTTCAGGATTTTTGTCTATTCGCACAAACCCGGCTGTTTCGTAACCTTGTTTGAAGATATTACTCAACGCAGAACACATGAACGTAAAGCAAAGGAACAGGAGCAATTCATCAAATCCCTGCTTTCAGCCATACCTATTCCTGTTTTTTACAAAGATCGTGACGGGTGCTACATGGGCTGCAACAAGGCATTCACTGAAATGATCGGACCGAGTTCTGAAGAAATTGCAGGCAAAACAGTCTTTGATCTGGCCCCGGCTAAAACAGCAAAAATATACCACCAAAAAGATATGGAACTGCTGGCAAATCCTGCACACCAGCGGTATGAATCAGAAATCATTACTAAAGACGGAACCACGCGACCGGTAATCTTCGCCAAAGATGTATTCTATGATCAGCACGGAGAAGCCGTTGGTTTGATCGGGGCCTTCATGGATATTACCGACCGTCGCGTTGCAGAGCTGGCCCTGCAAAAAAGTGAAGAAAAATATCGCCAGCTTTTTACCGAACTGTCCCGTGCGCATGAAGAACTCAACCAATATGCGTACGTGGTCTCCCATGACCTGAAATCACCGCTCCGCGCCATCAGCAATTATTCAACATTCATCACCGAAGACATGGCTGAAGTTGAAATGCCAAAACAGGTTTCAGGACACTTAAAAGGACTTTCCAAGGCTGTAACCCAATGTGTTGAGCTGGTGGATGACCTTTTGGAACTTTCACAGATCGGCAGAACAAACACGGAATTAATTGAAATAGATGTAAACAATATACTCGTTGATATTGTGGAAAGTCTTAAGTTGCCGCACAGTACAACCATCAGCATTGCAGAAGACATTCCACCTGTCGCGGCAAATCCGGTCATGCTCCGGCAAATATTCGCCAACCTCATCAACAACGCCATAAAATTTAATAATTCACCACAACAAAGTGTAGAACTGACCGGACAGGTTCTCCCGGATTCACGGGTGGAAATAGTTGTCCGTGACAATGGCATCGGCATTGCGGAACAATACCATCAGCAGATTTTCAAGGTATTCCAAAGACTGCACACACAAGAAGAGTATGAGGGTAGCGGCATCGGTCTGGCCATAGTTAAAAAGAGTGCAGAAGTAATGGATGGTTCAATCCAGTTGAAATCTACTCCGGGGCAAGGTTCCGTTTTTATGATAACACTACCCTCAGCATCAAGTCTGAGCAAACAATCTGAAACACCTGAGAGGAAAAATGAATAAGAAAATTGTAGTCTTAATGGCTGAAGATAATAACCATGACATTGTTGCCGCCAGAAGAGCATGGGAAAAACTTGAAATAGAGAATCCCCTTTTCATTGTCAGCAATGGGGAAACCTGTCTTGATTATCTGGTGGGTAAAGGTAAATTCAGCGACACCCAAAAATACCCTCATCCCAGCCTGCTCCTGCTGGATATCAACCTGCCCAAAATGAACGGCCTCAAGGTTCTGGAAAGAGTCCGCAAAAATCCAAATCTCAAAGATCTTCCCGTTGTGATGGTCACAACATCCAAGCGCGAAGAGGACAAAGCCATATCCAGCGAACTAGGAATCAGCGGATTCATCATTAAATCCCTTGATTTTGATGAATTTGTTGAATCAATGAAATTGGTGCAGGCCATGCTGGCGGAAATGGAACCTTAAGCAAAATTTACGATTCACTTCTTCCAATCCACTTCAACCCGGCCCTCTTCAATTTCCTGAAAACCGTGATCCTATTGATAGTTAGTGCTTTAGCAGCAATTACCCGAACATTGATTTTACGGATTTGGATTGTACCAACACGCTTAACCACTCCATCCTGACGCGCAAAGGATGGAGCTTCCCGCAAAGAGAATCAAAGCCAGTAGAACCTTACGACTGGTCTCTTTTTTAAAGTTCCGGGAACATCTGATACCCACCCAACCACCCAAAAAAGCAGCAGGTCCAGCAGCCAGAAAATAGGCTAGAGTCTGCGTATCCAATTGCCCGAAAAGGATAACGAATCCGGTCAGGAGAAAACAGGCACCCAAGGTGCCTCAGACTGCTGACTAA
>DDLU01000185.1 GCA_002340305.1 Desulfovibrio sp. UBA2564 | reverse complement strand
TTCAAAAACTTTTATTAGGGCTTCGCCGTTTTTATATTCGAAGAGCGTCATAGCGCGTTATTTGCGAAGCATACTGAAAAGTTTTGAGGGGATGGGGTCTGGGGAAGGCCCACTAGCCGTTAGATAAAAAGCTTTGCTTCGAATCTTACGGATATGGAGAGCAGAGATGGAATTTTTGGAAAAGTTCCCCTTCCCCAGCCGCCGGAAGCATTAAAAAATCTTAGGAGATAAACATGACTGATGTAGTAATTATTGGAGCGAAGGGTCGCATGGGTGACACGCTGGTCCGCTGCGTACAGCAGAGCGATGTTCTGAATCTTGCAGCAGTCATGGAACGTTCCGGCTGCGAAGAGGGCCTTGAATCTCTGGGCTGTGTTTGCGGAACTGATGCACAGGAAGTGCTGACTAAGGTTCCCGGTGCTGTTGTGGTTGATTTTACTGCTCCTGAGGCTACTTTGAATTTGCTTGAAATCGCATCTGTTACCGGCAACCCCGTTGTAATCGGGACCACCGGCATGACCAACGAACAGATTGCAAAAGTAGAAGAGTTTGCTAAGAAAGTTCCTGTTTTCCTCGCTCCGAACATGAGTGTCGGCGTTAACGTCCTGCTCAAGGTTCTGCCTGAACTGGTACGCATGCTTGGCGATACTTATGATATGGAAATGACTGAAATCCATCACAATAAAAAAGTGGACTCCCCAAGCGGGACAGCTCTCAAGCTGGCTCAATGCATGGCAGAAGCCCGTGGTCTCGTTTACGATGAGGTGAAAAAGCACTCCCGTGACGGTATCATCGGCGCACGTACCAAGGATGAACTTGGCGTAATGGCTGTCCGCGGCGGTGACGTTGTTGGTGATCATACCGCATATTTTCTCGGCCCCGGTGAACGTATCGAAGTTACCCACCGTGCACATTCCCGCGAAACTTTCGCACAGGGCGCACTGCGTGCCGCACGCTGGCTCTCTACACAAAAGCCCGGCAAGCTCTATGATATGTCTGACGTGCTTGAAAAGAAGTAGGCAGTACTGTTGATAAAGAATCATCTGCGTGGAATTTTGAAAGGCTGCATCTTTATGGTGTAGCTTTTTTTACGATTAATGTCTGATGTTTTTACAGCGGACCGCTCTTAGTATAAAATTGGTGTAATTTAATCTTAAAAAATAAAACCTATCAGGCGGATTATGTCATTTTACGTAAGGGCTACTCTGACTTATATCGTTTTTTACCTGTATATCCGGATTTGGATATGCAGGCTGTTGGTTGATAATCCCAAGATCAAACGAGGCGTACTTGTCGCAACTGACCTGATGACGCTTGTCATGCCGATTACCGTTTTTTACCAGGATCATTTGCCGTACCTGCTCAAAATTTTCATGCAGGGAGCAGGGTATAGCTGGACGGCAATCATTGCCTGTATGGTTCCGGTTGGGCTTTGTTTCGAGCCGATTCGCTGGGGCATAAAGATTCTGGGTAACGGTATTAGGGTTCCCAGACTTAAAATTTTTGGTGTACTTTGCCTGATCTCCATTGCGATGACCGTTGGCGGATATATTAACGCGACTTCCCCGGTTATTAAAGAGATTGAATTTGATTTCTCCAATGGTCGGAATGATGCGAAGGAATATCGTATGGTTATGTTTTCTGATTTGCATGCCGGAAAGCTGATGACGCGGGATCGTGTTGGTTCAATCGTGAATATAGTGAATTCACTGAACCCGGACGTTGTGTTTATGGTAGGCGATGTTCTGGATGATCATGACAGTGAATTGACTGGAGCGGTCGAAGAGCTGGCCCGTATTAAGGCTCCGCTCGGCAAGTATGCCGTGCTGGGTAATCATGAGTATTATCTGGGTAATGGCTGGTCTCAACGGATGCTGGAAGGGCAGGGCATCCAAATTCTTGTGGATAAATCCGTTGTTATTGATAGTAGATTTCTGCTGGTTGGGCGTGATGATTTTGCGGCTTTACAATTCCGTGGCAGACGCTATGCTTTGGATAATGTTATTCCTAAGGATAATAAGTTTCCTGTCATTGTGTTGGATCATACGCCGCATCAGCTTGAAGAAGCAGAGCAGAATAATATCGCCCTCCAGCTCTCCGGGCATACACATAACGGGCAGTTATTTCCGTTTAATCTGGTTGTTGAGAGGATTTACGAAGTAGCATTCGGGCAATACCAGAAAGGTGACACCCTGTACTACGTAAGTTGTGGAGTGGGCTTCTGGGGACCGCCATTGAGAACAACATCACGACCTGAAGTCGTGCTGATGAAGGTTAAGATTTAGCTTTTATGGGTCCGGGGGATTTAAGAATTTCCCCGGATTTTAATTATTCTGGGAATGAACCGTTGGCGATGCAGATGCTGTTGATATATTCCGGGCAGTCTGTCGCAAGCCGGTGCATGGGCGTATTTTAGTTTTGATAAGTAAGTAAAAAAACGTAAAGAAATCAGAAAATCAAATTTCTCATCCATTTATACGATCACTACATTGTTTGACTGTGCTAGCAGATAAATTAAGAATTGAATTTCAGGTCCGAGCGTAGAACGGAGTCGGGCGGAGATTAAGATATGAAGAATAAAAAGTTAAAAGAATTCGGCGTATATCTGCTAGAAAATATTGATCCTATTGTTGAACGTCATGCCGGAGAGCTGATTAAAATTCAGCCGCGCTGGTTTGCGTGTATTAGATTCGATGAATGCAAGGCGATAGCCGCTTATGGCGTAAGTATGCATCTCGAATGTTTTACCCGTGGTAATCTTGTGCCGTTGGATAATTATTTTAACAGCTGTGCTGAAATCAAACTCGATCGTGGCGTGGGTATCCGTGATGTGGTTGAGGTAGCCTTAATCGGCAAGCAGTCTTTAATCGGTGCTGCAACAGATTTTTTTAAAGAACAGGATGATTTTTTAGAATTTTTGCAGGAGCTTGAAGATTACTTCGTGCAAGTTCTGACTCTGACCACAGACCGATATTCCGGCATGCTTCTTTCGCGTTTGAATGCTGAGCATGTGCGTAATAAGTTGCTCTTGGAGGCTTCGCGTACAGTTACCAGTGCCCTTGATCCGGATGAGGTCTTGAGCAGGCTGGCTGAAGTTCTGGCTGGTACTGTTGGTGAGGGGTGCTGTACTATTTTCCTGGTCAATCCGGAAACAGGCGGACTCGCTCCCTGTGCCGGATTCGGTTATGGATCAAAGGAATGTCAGAGTGCTTTGCAGGGCTTACGCCTTTGTGCTTCCGGGAACACTCTTAGCGGTGAGGATGGTAAGAGCTACGGCTTCTGCTCTTCCAATAAAGCCAGTTTGTCTTTTGCAGACATCCTTCCTGAGGCGGTTCGATCAGGCAGTGCTTCGCTTTTTCATATAACAAACAGTGATCGCATGGTTGGGGTCGCTCTTGTTTCTTCCGATCTGCCCGGGTTTACCTTTGATGATGCGACAAAAGAGCTGATAGGCGGTATTTTGAACACTGTAGCGGTCGCTATTGAAAGTGCTGCTGCTGCACGACAGACCAGACGTCAGCTTATGGAAAGTGAAAGCCTGCGCCGGGTCGCCAACGTGCTTTTAGAAAGCCCTGATGGCACAAGCGAGGACGTGCTCGGCCTTATTGCTGATGAGGCCCGTACTATCGTTAACGGTACAGGCAGTGCCCTCATGCTGCTGGAAGATGATTCCTTGCATTATGTTTGCGGGGCTGGGGCCCCCAGGCTTCCTTTGGGGTTTTATCATGTGGATTCAACTTATTACGGTAGTGTTTTTCAGAAAGCTGAAACCGTGATAGTTCGTGATGCCCAGAGCGAAATTCCTCAAGCGGAACGCAGTGATGAAGTTCGCACATTGATAATTGTTCCGTTGCTTGAAGGTGATAAAAAACTTGGGTTGCTTATGGTCTCCAACAAGAGTGGCGGCTTTGACAACGCAGATAAGCGGATAATAGAATTATTTGCAGCTCAGGCTGTCATGGCTTTGCGGAATAGCCGTATGTTTATGCAGAGTGAAAAGCTGGTTGTGCAGGGTGAACGGCAAAGACTCGCGCGTGAATTGCATGACTCTGTCACGCAGGCCCTTTATGCGATTACATTTTGCTCTGATGCTGCGTTGCGCTCACTTGAATCCGGTAAAGATGCTGCGGCAGCTGGGCAGCTTAAAGCTCTACAGGGCATGGCTCAGCAGGGCATGCGAGATATGCGTTCCCTGATCTTTGACCTTCATCCTCCGGAACTGGAAAGCGAAGGTCTTGTCGGTGCTATTCAGGCCCGTTTGAACTCTGTTGAAGTTCGTTCCGGCCTTGGAGCGGATCTTTTCGTGGAAGGAGATGAGCGTCGTCTGCCTTTGCGGGTGGAAGAAGAGCTTTTCCGAATTGCCATTGAGGCATTGAATAATTCAACCAAGCATTCTAAAGCTGAATCTGTTACTGTAAAAGTTGATTTTGCAGAGGATAGGACAATTGTTCAGATAATTGATGATGGTCAAGGGTTTGATCCCTTAACCCTGCCTACCGGGGGTATGGGACTGCGAGGTATTCGCGAGCGGGCAGAACGGATCAGTGCCGATCTTGATATAAGCAGTGAACCAGAGAATGGTACAGTGCTGACTGTTAAAGTTTTTGATGTAGAAGGAACCGGAGGGGGAGATGAGTAACGTGATTAACGTCTTGCTGGTCGATGACCACGATATCGTGCGTATTGGTGTGCGTAGTTTTTTGTGCAGCTTTGACGATATCGAAGTTGTCGGGGAAGCGGCTAACGGTCAGGAAGCAGTAGACATGACTGCTGAACTTTCTCCTGATATTATTCTTATGGATATGCTTATGCCGGTTATGGATGGTATTCAGGCCATTCGTGAAATTCGGGACCGCAAACTTCCGGGCCGGATCATAGCTTTAACCAGTTTCGCTACGGACGATAAACTTTTTCCGGCTATCAAAGCCGGGGCCATGGGCTATTTGCTTAAGGACTCCACCCCGGAAGAATTGCTTGATGCTATTCGCCGGGTACACCGTGGAGAACCTTCACTTGCCCCTGATATCGCTAGGAAGGTTCTTTCTGAGCTTTCCCAGCCCGGTGAAGGTGCAGATACCCCTACGCCTGATCCATTGACCCCGCGTGAATTGGATACCCTCAGGCTGGTAGCAAAGGGCAAAAGCAATAAGATTATTGCTGAGGATATGTTCGTCAGTGAAGCAACCGTGCGAACTCACATGACCAGCATTCTTTCCAAGCTGCATCTTGCAAACCGTGTGGAGGCTACTCTCTATGCCTTGCGTGAGGGGATTGCATCGCTTTAGGTTTATTTTTTTTTAAACTGGTTTCCATAATCCGTTATGACGTTATGTTGTAGCGGATTATTCTTTTTCATGCAGTAGTTGGATATTTTTTTAAGGTTCAGTCTTTTAAGCAGGATAATTCCCATAATCTATTAAGCTACGACAAATGTCGTGGATGTTGCGGTTGTATCTTCATATTTCCGGTGGATGTGATTTTATCCACCTCTTGACTATATAATCAGAAATGAAGGCGGGGTCGCCTGAGGCCTATTCTGATTAAGTGATGATAAGCCAATTTATATAAAAGGAAAAAGACATAGAAAAACAATCCGGACAAACAGTAATTAAGTTTTTTGCTGTGATGGTTGCAAGCGGATCTGTCTTTGCCGTATTGTCTGTAAAAGCTGCGGAGGCTTTCAAGAAGTGGAGGGCTCCCATATCCATGGACGTAATGACCGCTTTCTGTGCAGGAAATGAGCAGCCGTGGGAAGTTGTTGTTATCCGTGATAGGGAAATCATTTCTCAGGTTAAAGGTTAGTATTATGTTTCACGGGGACAATTTTATTCTCACCGCTCAAATCAAGGCTCTTTCCGGACGGGCGGACGAGTTGAAAGAAGTCCTTGAACGAGGAGTGCGTGAATGCGCGGGGCAGGAAGGTCTGCTGATCTATAATCTGCATCAGGATAAAGATGATCCTGCTGTCTTTTTAATTTATAGTCATTTTACTTCTGAAGCGTCTTACCGGATGCACATGGATAGTGAGCCTACACGGCGGATTTATGATGCTGTCGCCGCGCTTACTGAAACCGGGACTGAAATAAAGTTCTGGACTATGTTGGAAAAAACAGGAGAATAGATATGCCGATGATTACTTATACGGAAACCGGGCTTTCCGGTGAAAAGAAAACAGAATTAATCAAGAAGCTGACTTAAACAGCTTCTGAAGTAGCAGGAATCCCTGCCCGGTTCATGGCTGGGACAGTCCAGGAGTATGCAGGGAACAGCCTTGGCACAGGCGGTGAAACTGTCACTGATATTAAAGCACTTCTTGCTGAAAAATCCTAAGGAGAATCAAATGAAAAAAGCTATTAAACCTAATACTATTGCAATGCCGACTCCGGTATGGTGTGTCGGCAGTTACGATAAAGATGATAAGCCCAACGTGATGACAATCGCTTGGGGCGGTATTTGCAACTCTTCACCGCCGATGCTGACCATTTCCCTGCGCAAGGCTACCTACACTTACGGTTCCATCATGGAGCGCGGTGTGTATACCGTTTCCATCCCTTCCGTCACTCATGCAGCTGAAGCTGATTACTTCGGCATAGCCAGTGGTAAGGATGCTGATAAGTTTGCAATCTCCGGTCTGACTCCGGTTCGCTCTGATGTTGTTGATGCTCCGTATGTGGATGAGTTTCCCTTTGTATTTGAGTGCAAGGTTTTTGAAACTTATGAGCTTGGTCTGCATACCCAGTTTGTAGGTGAAATCGTAGGCATCAAAGCTGATGAAAGTATCCTCGATGAAAAAGGCAAGCCCATGATCAATAAGGTTAATCCTTTTATTTATGATCACAGCAGTCTTGATTATCTCGCTTTAGGCGATGTTCTGGGCCGGGGATTTAAAATTGGCAAGAAGTTTATGGAATAATTGGTGATTTTAAATGATAATTTCTCATATATTACTGGGCGGTCATGTTGGTGGCTGTCCCAGATTATATTTCCTTGGTAAGGGAGCCGCGAATTAACAGTAAACTATCCCTTGCCGCCATTAAAATTGCAAGGGACAGTGAGCTGCATGCCCCTGTCGCTTAAGTGGCATAATTTAATCTGTGGGAGTATGATGGTGAATTTTTCTGTGAATGAAGAGCTTTGTGTTCTTTGCGGCTTATGCGCTCAGGACTGTTTCTACGGTATTATCGAGCTGGATGAGTATCCTGGAATTATTGACGAAGATCGCTGTTTCAAATGCCAGCACTGTCTTGCGGTTTGTCCCACAGGAGCAATCTCCATACTTGGCAATTCCCCGGAAGATTCAACACCGCTTAAGGGTAAATTCCCTGCTGAAGATAGTATGGCAACACTGATTAAGGGCCGCCGTTCGGTCAGGAAATATAAACCGGACCCCGTTGAACCGGAAAGAATTCAGAAATTGCTTGATACAGCATGGCATGCTCCCACTGGCGTGAATTCCCGGTCTGTACATATCACTCTCATGGATGATCCTGAGTCGGTTCAGAAATTTAAAGATGAGGTTTACGAACGTCTTGAAGAAGCTATGGCGGAAAATCCCCCTGAGATTCCTTCAGTGGCAAATCTTTTCAAGATGATCTGTAAGCGCATGAAAGAAGAAGGACATGATATACTTTTTTGCGGTGCCCCGCATTTCCTTCTTGTATCTGCCCCGGAAAGTGCCCCCAGCCGGACTGCCGATATGACAATTTTTCTTTCCTATTTCGAACTCATGGCTCAGACCATGAAAATCGGTACCCTCTGGAATGGTCTGCTACGTCGTGTAATTGAGTCCATCCTCCCGGATTTGCAGGATAGGCTCGGCATCCCAGCCGATCATGAACTAGGCTACGCAATGCTTTTCGGCAATCCGGCCGTAAAATATCAGCGAACCATCGAGCGTGGCAGTGCGCTGGTACGGCGCGTTGAGTGGAAGTAGTTCAGATGGATTTTAACTTGGAGGCCCGGTATTTCTTAAGGAAATGCCGGGCTTTTATGTTGCCCCATCCCCCCGGTCGCGTGCTATGTTAAAACGGAAAATCCTCAAAAATTTACACAGGCGGCACGTTATCCGGGCATAATTAAGTCGGACACTGTCAAGCTATGCGCTGTCCGCTCTCTATTTAAATATTGAGCTGAACTTGAGCGTGAAGAATTCATTGTTCAAGTTTGACTTTAACTTTTTAAATAGAGGTTACTAATGAAGAAAGTAGAACTAGTTCGAATAGAAAGAGGCAGTACTGCAACATTGGGTGGACTAATTGTTGATGGCAAATCCATTTGCTGGACGCTCGAAGAGCCGTGGCGTGACAACATGAGTGATGTGTCTTGTATTCCTACGGGATGCTATCCCTTGAAACTTGAATATTCACCGTCAAAGGGCACCGAGTTATGGACAATCAAAGATGTGCCGGGAAGGTCGTATGTACGTATTCATGTCGGGAACACAGTAGACGATACCGAAGGGTGTCCTTTACCCGGAACAAGACCCGGATATTTGAATGGTAAGCGTGCAGTTCTTGGTAGTCGGGATGCATTCAATGAATTCATGGACGCGATGTCAGGAAGTAATGATGGTGAAATTGAGGTGTCATACTCGTCTCCAGCAGGGATTTCAGGTTAATCACGTTAAACCGACCCTGAATTGATTATTGGGCGGGGAGCCTTATGCTAATTTTCCATTTTTGGGTTTGACATATTCGATTGGATAGATGTAGTTGGTATTGATATTCAATTTCAATATTTAAAATCTACCCAAAGGGGGAAGTTATGCTCGATGGAGTAAACAGATTTGGCACTACTTCGGATATGATCATTCAGGAAGTTGAACTTGACGGCGAAAAGAAACTTTTAGCTATAGACAGTAAGGGTTTGTACCTGACTGAACAAAATAGAGTTGATAAAAAGAAGGCTGATATCAACAGGTACGGAGTCGATCGCAGGACTTTCTGGAATCTTCTGGAGGATCACGGTTTTGCTACCGTAGAGTTGTTTGAAGAGAATAAGCATCTTATCAAAACAGCTACTGCCGGGAAATCAAAAATGGTTAACCCGCTCAAGGCTTCGAAGCGAAGTATGAAGTAGAAATAAAGATTATAAAAAGAGAATAATCCCCCTGCAATTAATAATTGTGAGGGGATTATTTTTTGCTGCACATGATTGTGTTGCAGAGACTTACCGGGGCATGCGGTATACTGAATACTTTCCTCCGTGCTTACCCCGGCAAGAAAGAGGCTGTTCCAAAATTTAATAGGGCCATCAAGAGAATGCTTGATGATGGCACTATTGAAAGGATTTATTCCCACTACAGATAACTGCTACTTTTCTACCCATCCCCGCGCACGCATGCATCTCTCAAATTCCTTAGCTCTGCTGTAGTTTGCTGAGAACTGTGCGCTATTCGTAGTGTTGGTTCTCGAGCGATCTTTGGTGCCGATCTGGAGTTTTTCGGTGGTACGTTCTTCGCACTGCTTTCTGTCTTTTTTGAATTTAGTTTTTGCGATAGCCGGATCAGGGTAGTTGTCATTGTGCCATGATGAGCATCCACTGATCATAACTAACAAGAATGCGAGAATAAGTATTTTTTTCATGTCTATTCTTTTTGGAATTGAGTTTTAGAAATTAGTTGCCAACGGGGGCAAAACGTTTCATCAGGAAATTGCTGATGCCCTGATTCACGCCCTGAGCGCATTTAGCGAACGGGCAACCCAACTCGTAGGGAACTTCGATAGGGTCGGGAGAGCCGGAATAGATTACCTTCCCTGCTTGGCTGTTCTTTTCTGCCACAAGCATTTCTGCTACCAAAAAGCATGTGTTCGGGCTGCTCTTTGCTTGTTCAATTCGGGGTGACCATGTGCGCACCATTATCGGATAGCTTCTGAATCTAGGTCCATAGTTTAACGAATCACTGAAACCGACTCTTTGTTCTGCTCCATGTGCAGCTACTTTAGGGGAGATGGAACCTACGCGTGCTTCAATCATGTAATCAGCTTCACCGTTCGGCTGGTATTTGTATCCAAGTCCGGCGAGGGTTTGAATCATGTTTTTGGCGATGGGCAGTGACCCGGTTTCAACTTGTTCAGGTGAACCGTTACCTTTGAGTTGAAAGAGCACAACGCGCACATTGAATGTTCCAAGTGCAGGTTTAAATGATGACAGCGGTGACGGTGGGACTGTTTTGTGTGCGGCGCACCCGCTCATGCCGACGATGGAAAAGATCAGAATTGAAAAAAAGAAAAGTTTTTTAAGCATTATTACTCCGCATAAGTTTTTGGTTAAATTTAGAATATTTTAGTTTGGGTTTTTATATATAAGCCATTTTCGTCAATGGGGGTATTATAGATTTGTATAAAGCTGGTTTCTCACTAGAGATAAATCATTGGCAGTAGAATAGATAAGGTAATCCACATTATCACTACCAGCGGGGTGCCGACTTTTAAGAAATCCGTAAATGAATATTCCCCGGCGTTCATTACCAGCAGGTTTGTTTTGTAGGCCATGGGAGTGGCAAAGCTCATGTTGGCCCCGAAAAGTACTGCAAGTACGAATGGTTCGGGCTGAAGATTTAGTTGTTGTGCAATTGATAATGCTATGGGAGTGCCGATTACGGCTGTCGCATTATTGGAAATGATGTTTGTAAAGACTGCCATAAGCAGCATAAGGCCGCTGATACATACCGCTGCCGGGGCATTGCCGCTGATTAATACAAATAGTTTACCAAGAAAGTCCGCGCCACCCGTAATGATCATGGCTTTCCCCAGGGCCAAACTAGTCACGACAATCAGGATTACCTGTACGTTTAAGGCTCTTGTTGCATCTCTCCAGTTGATGCATTGGGTGAGGATCATAAACAGTGCTCCGCAAGTTGCGCTGATGGCTATGGGCAGTACCCCGAACGCCGCAGTAAGTATTATTCCCAGCATGATGCCCATAGCCAGATGGGCTTTGCGGGAATAAGGCAGGTCCATGGTGGAGTCCAGCACCAATACCTTGGTGTTTTGTTTGAGTTCTGAGATTTTCTGCCGGGGTCCCTGAACCAGTAGAATGTCTCCCAGTTCCAGTTTGATATCACTGATCTTGTCCAAATAGCGTTTCAGTTTTTTTCCTGAACGATGAATGGCCAGCGGTGTCATTCCTGTACGTTCTGTAAAGTGATATTTTTTTAACGTAGTCCCATTCAGCGGGGAACCTTGATAGATCACGATTTCAACAATCTGTTGGTCCGTAGCTTCAAAAGGATGCTTAGCATCATACGGAACTACTGATCCTACAGGGTACAGAGTCCCATGCAGAATCCTTTCAAATTCTTTCAGTTGGTCCGGGGTATCATTTATGACCAGATGATCCCCGGCCTGTAGAATAGCTCCCGGATGAAGATATATCGGTTTACCTTCGCCGCGTTCAATGGCGGAAACTTTCATGGCACCGTCACTAAGTTCATATGCCCTTGAAAGGGGGCTTCCTTCTAAGGGGCTGCCTTCTGTTACTTCCAGATGGGCGGTAAAGATTCGCGGGGAGCTGTCGGTCAGGGTTATTTCTATTTTCGGAATGATGCGCGGGGCTATCTGCCACAGGTAAAAAATGCCGATGCCTCCGGCGATGGTTGCAGGCAAGACAAAGTCGAACATTTCTATTCGTTTTAACCCCATTTCCGACGCAACAGCGACGACAAGCAGGTTGGTGGATGTACCAATAGTTGTGGCTGTTCCGCCGAGTAAGGTGGAAAAACCCATGGGCATGAGTATGGATGAGGCCGGGGAGTCAGTCTTTAAAGATACGCTTATAAGAACCGGGAGCAGTAGAACCACCACAGGCACGTTGTTTATGAAAGCACTGATGAATGCGCCTATAATCAGGGTCAGTAAAAATGAAATTGAAGGACTCTTCTTCCAGACGCGGGCCAGCAGGCGGCCCAGAGGGTCCAGCGAACCTGTGCGTAAAATTCCTTGCCCGGCAATCATGAGTGCGCATACCGCAATGAGTGCCTCATTACCGAAGCCGTAAAAGAAATCCACAGCTTGAAAGATTTTGCCGCCGGTTTGATACGGGAAAAGTTCAAACCCGACTGTCAGGGCCAAGAGAATCAGCAGGCTTGAGGTCTCCAGTGGAGTCTTCCTTCTACTGAACAGGAATAAGGCCACAGTTGTTAAGCCCAACACTGCGAGTGCGTGAAAGTCCGGTAGTGGAGGTAGCACCATGGGTATTCTCCGGTGGCGGATGAATGAGGTTTACGTTGTAATCGTATGGTACTGGAAAATTGTAGGCATGGATAGCTTGAAGTTAATATCTTTATGTCTGGAAAGATCCTCCAGTTTATCTGTTATCTCTTTGGAAATACATACTTGCCCTGTCTGCATAGATTCTTTTGTTCCTGTTTAAGCTGCTCATTTATTTAAATTGCTTTTCCAATTTTTCAAGTAAAGGATTAACTTTTTGTTCCGCTTTGATAGATTTATTAGTTGTTTTTCGCCGCTCATTTACCATTCCCATACGGCTTCAATGTCGTGTTTGCTGAGCGCATCTTCTATATTCCCTTCGTAATGATTCATTTGCTGACTCTTTTACCAGCTCAATAGTTTATTAATTCAAGCTGTTAAAGTCTATTTGCGGTTAGATTGGATGGGGCTTTGCGATATACCTGATCGTCTACCCACATCAAACCCCGGACATCAACGGGGTTAAGCGAACTATAACGAACGTAGAAGAAACGAAAAAAAACTTGCTATTCGTATGAATAACAAGGGTTTAACGTTCTTTGTGAAATTGTATTGGACAGTATGAAATCGATGAAATGGTGGAGGCTGGGGACATCGAATTAAGGGTGTATGGTATCGGGATTGTTTGATTTTTTAAGTTAGTAGAATTGGTGTACTCGTGTGGGTACTCGTGGTGGGGGGAGAAATATTTGAATTTGTGTTGATTAATATGTGGTGCAGCCTTCATCTGCTTAATCATTTTGGGGGAGTTATTGGGTGTTGTATTGACAAACATATTGATTAGGGAATAGTTCCACAACGTATGAACTTTTTGAGTGAAAATTTATTGATTGAGGCTTTTTTGCGCAAGCCTAAGTCTTTTTTTAGGTTCATCCGGCTAGAGCGTACTTCGCTTCATGAATGCCCATGATCCTGAGCTTGAAAAATTCCAGATCACGGTATCCGTATGCCTGCCGCTTCATGGTCTTGATCTTGTTGTTTGTGCCTTCCATTGGCCCCGACGAAATAGGATGATCGTACCAAGCGAGTATCCCGAAGCTATGTGTTGCCAGCGTATTTGCCATGGTCTCGAGTGGAGCGATGCCAGATGCCCTAGCACGAGATATCCAACTCTCTAGAAACTCGGCTGACTCCATATCTGACGCAAGTCTTCTTTCAGATAGTATGCTGTCGCCAGCGGTTTGTTTAAGCGTAGAGCCTCTTCCAGATGCTGCTGTTCATCTTTATCCGAGTTCAGATTCTCAGGATTCTTCAACAGCAGCCAGCGCGTGCCTTTCAGTACGTCTTTGCCCATCGTATCTTTCATCTCCCGATGAAGCTTGCGCCGAACTTCGGTGAGCTTATCGTTCATGAGTTTCACCACGTGGAAATGATCAAAAACCAGAGGAACACGCGGTAATTTTTTTAGAACAGCACCGATATATGCGGGACTGAGATCCGTTGCCACAGCCTTGATTTCGGCTTGGCTACGTTTCAACCTTTTCCAAAAAGGCAGCAAAGCGTCAGCCCCTTTGCCGTCACCGACAAACACGACAGCTCCGCTTTTTAAATCCATGACCAGCGTTAGGTATTTATGACCTTTGCGTACGCTTATTTCATCGATTGCAATGTACTTCAATTTCGATAGCTTGGGCTGTCCGAATCGATGTTTCAGGTCTCGCTTGAAGATATCTTTGACCACATCCCAACCGACTCCAAGCAGAGTAGAGACATCAAGCATTGTCATCATCTTGACCAGTGACCTGACATAGCGTTCGAATTTATGCGTATACCAGCGGCGTGGGGCTGCTATGGAGAGCTTGATGCGCCTGACGCAACCACACTTTCTGCACTGGACTCGTGGCACATCGACAACAACCCAAACCGGCTTGATACCAATAGGAACGGTGCGTAACCAACGCTCATCTCTTCCTTTACGAATCACATGGCGG
>DDLU01000040.1 GCA_002340305.1 Desulfovibrio sp. UBA2564 | reverse complement strand
TTTACAACTCCGAAAGTCGAGTCTATTATTAATGGCAACTCATCTTTTTGCATATAATGAAGCTTCAATTTTACCTTATCGGGTTTATCACAGGATAAAATTATGAAAAAGTAATTTAAGGAATGAACTTTTTATAGAAAGGAAATGAAAAACTTTTGGTGTGTTACCGCCTTCAAGCAGATAGATAAGAAACATCATGATTAAGCTTAAATCTTCAAAAAGGATCAAATCATAAAGACCGTGAGTCAACACAGCAGAACAAAAGACAACACCCAAGAATCCCCATAATTATATATGACTGAGTGCTTTTAACTATTTCCCCCCCTCCGCAACTCCAATTCGACACCAAACCCTTCCAAATGATATAGACAGTAAGTTGCGTTCAGCGTAAACGGATTTCCAAGCCTTCCACAACTTCAATGATAGCCCCGGCTATCAACCAATTATCAGGGTTTAAAAAATGGAAACAATCAGTAATCCGCAGGAACTTCAAAATCTTTGCCTCATGCTGCGCAGCGAAGGCAAAAAAATCAGTCTGGTACCGACCATGGGTTATTTCCATGAAGGGCACCTTAGCCTCATGGACGCAGCACGCAAGCAGTGCGATGTGCTTATCGTCAGCCTGTTCGTAAATCCCACCCAGTTCGGCGAAAACGAAGACCTCGAGGCCTATCCCCATGATTTGGGCCGCGATTCCCTGCTTGCCGAAGAACACGGCGTAGATATTCTCTTCACCCCTGTTCGCGATGATATGTACTTTGATGACCACGGCACATGGGTGGAAGTCCCCGATCTCGCCAGCAACCTTTGTGGTCAATCACGGCCCATTCACTTTCGCGGCGTAGCCACAGTTGTCACCAAACTATTTATGACTGCCCAGCCGCATGTCGCATTATTCGGGCAAAAAGATTGGCAGCAACTTGCGATCATTAAAAGAATAGTCCGCGACCTGAACATTCCCGTTGATGTGCAAGGCCACGAAATAGTACGTGAAGAGTCCGGTCTGGCTATGAGTTCCCGCAACGTCTACCTTACAGAAGAAGAAAAATCCGTTGCGCCCAACATTCAGAAAGGATTGCAGAAAATGCGGGCTCAGGTGGCTGCCGGAGAATCCGATGTGGCTAAGCTCAAATCTGATCTGATTGAATTTTATGCTGAAACCGTTCCCATGGGCAAAATTGATTATATCGAAATTGTGCACCCGGATAATATCAATATACTTAAAAGTGTGGGCGATTCTGCACTTTGTGCGGTAGCCTTACAACTTGGTAACGCGAGATTGATAGACAATCTGCTCATAAAAGTGTAAGGTGACTTCATTCTTATATGCAAATTTATTTATATAGTGACTTCAAACTATATATTCCGGGGAGTTACCGAGAAACGGTCTCGAACAACATTTACCCCGCCAATTAATTCCAGGAGGAACTTTTAAATGATCAGCAGCAAAGGCAAGTACTTTTTTACCTCTGAATCAGTAACCGAAGGTCATCCCGACAAAGTCGCTGACCAAATTTCCGACTCCATCCTTGATGCCATTCTCGCTCAGGATAAAGATGCACGCGTAGCATGTGAAACACTGGTAACCACAGGTATGGCATTCATCGCAGGTGAAATCTCTACCACTGGTTACGCTGACTTTCAGCAGATCGTTCGCGACACCATTCGTGAAATCGGATACGTAAACTCCGACATGGGTTTTGACGCTGATACTTGTGCTGTTATCTCTTCCATCGACAAACAGTCCGTAGATATTGCACAGGGTGTTGACCGCAATACTCCCGAAAGTCAGGGTGCCGGCGATCAGGGTATGATGTTCGGTTTCGCATGCAAAGAGACTGAAACCCTTATGCCTGCTCCCATCTACTACGCTCACAAACTGTCCCGCAGACTGACTGAAGTACGTAAAAACGCAACCCTCGATTACCTCCGTCCCGATGGTAAAACCGAAGTTGCTTTCGAATACCTTGATGGCAAACCTGTCCGCATCGCTGATGTTGTTGTTGCTGCACAGCATGACGACGGCATCGAGCAGGAACAGATTTACGAAGACATCAAACGTGAAGTAGTGCTGGCTTCCCTGCCCGCAGAAATGATCGATGATGCTACCAAAATCTACATCAACACCACCGGTCGTTTCGTAATCGGCGGCCCTATGGGTGACTGCGGCCTGACCGGTCGTAAGATCATCAACGACACCTACGGCGGCATGGGTAACCACGGTGGTGGTGCTTTCTCCGGTAAGGACCCGTCCAAAGTTGACCGTTCCGGCGCATACATGGCCCGTTACATCGCTAAAAACATCGTAGCTGCCGGCCTTGCTGAGCGTGCAGAAGTTCAGGTTGCATACGCAATCGGCGTTGCAGAGCCTGTATCCGTTCTGGCTACTTCCCACGGTACCGGTGAAGTTTCCGATGAAACCCTGACTGCAGCAGTCAAGGAAGTTTTCGACCTGCGCCCCTGGTATATCTCCGAGCGTCTTGACCTCCGTCGTCCCATCTACAAGCCTTCCGCTTGTTACGGACACTTCGGTCGCAACAACCCCAACTTCACTTGGGAAAAGACCGACGCTGTAGACGATCTCAGAACTGCTTGCAAAATCTAAGTAGAACTCAATCACACAGACTTGAAAGTCCCCGGAAGTTTTTTACTTCCGGGGACTTTTTTACAGGTGGACTTTTAGACTTGAGGCTTTATGTTTTAGCGGGTAAAGAAACTGTTCACCAACCAGAACGCAAGTCAGGAGAATTTAAATATGAGTGCTTTTAAAATTGTCGAAGCTAAACCGAATCCGGAATTCAATATTTTCTATTTTAGCGAACTGCACGGCACCACTCGCTTCGAGCATTCCCTAATGGAAAGCCTCGAAAAATACTGGAACGAGTGGGAACCCCATCTCAAAGCCTATACCCTGAAACAGCCAGAAGGCGGAAAAGGCACCGACTTCCTGCTGCTCTTCCTTGAAAAGGAAGTAGAAGATGCTGTTGAGGAAATCTGGCAGGAAACCCCCACTGAGGGTCTTGCCCACCACAACCTCGCCATCACCCTCGTTATGTCCGCAGCACAGTCCCTGATTCCCCAGATGGAAGAAGGTAAGTGTGCGCCGCTGCCCAGGCCGGGTGAAGAAGTGCTCAAGGCTTTTGAATCCCTCGGCCTCACATGGAATCAGGAAGGTACTGTAAACCGTCAGTACGCGGTCTTCACCCCCTTCCCGTACTCCGGCGGCTGCGAAGTCTGTTACCTCGAAGACACCTGTCCCAAGAGCCAGACTAAGAAATAATTAAGAGTGCTCCGGCGGCCCTTCGGGGAGTCTACCGACGGTCCCCCCGGGAGCCAGAGAAACTTTTTAGTTTGACTTCGCCATTTTTTAGCTATAAAAAAATCCGCTGCACCTTTCGGTGTGGCGGATTTTTTTTGAGCAAACTAACTTTTCACTTACGACTCTCAACAGCCTGCTTGTACACTCCCGAGATACGCTTAAAAATATTGGGCCACGTGTAGGAAGCGGTCAGCTTTCCAATATCATCTGAAGAATATTCCACCCCTGATTGAACGGCACGAATGGCTTCTTCAAGCGCAGCAGTCAGCCGTTTATCCAACACCGCCTCATCTTTTGCATAAGGCCTATCGACAGTTTCAAGAGGAGGTAATGCAACCGTGCGCACAATATCTGCCGGATACTTGGCAAAAAGTTCACGCACCCCGGGTAAATCAGTAGCAACAATCCTACACCCGCAAGCCAGTGCTTCCAGCAGAACAAGCGGAAGCCCTTCAAAAAATGACGGCAGCACAAAGATATGCGAGCTTCGCATCAACTCGCCAAGTTCTTGGTGTGAAAGCACACCATGCACTGTAACCCGCTCGCCAAGATCTTTCGCAAGACGCAGGCACTCTGCTTTTTCCGGGCCATTGCCCGCCCCTACCAGATGCAAATGAAAATCTTCTATCTCCAACCCAGCCAGACAACGCAGCATCCAAGGCACTCCCTTGGAACGGTTGAGCTTGCCTGCATATAAAATCTTTACGGTACCTTGTGCTGGCTGGCACGATTCACCAAAAAAGCAATCACTATTGAATCCGCCGCTGATCGTCGCAACCCGCTCTTCAGGTAGGCCAAGTAAGCTGACGATTTCCTGCTTCTGCTCTTCAAACAGGGCAATCACTCTATCGATCCCTGACAAATCATCCAGTAACGAACGCCCCAACTCAGGACAAAGAGTGTGTTGGCGCAAGCAGGTCCCGTGACAGGTAGCCACCAATGGAATATGAGGAGCAACACGTCTGGCTGCGGCAGTAGCCATCCACAGATGATTTGAGTGAATCAAATCCGGCACGAAAAGTTCAACAGCCTGTCCGATTACCCGCTCGAAAGCTACGCGGTAAGCCGCAATTTCTTCATCATCCAAATGCGCACAAACAGTGCTGGGATAAGGCATGACATCACTCATCCCCACCACTTTAAACCCAAGGTCCTGATCATCAAAACGTACGAAAAGACAATGCTCCGCTGGAATTACATCGGCGAGGGGTGTCTCCTGCAAGTCAAAAGAAGCGGGAACCCCGCAAACCAAGTAAGGCGTATACCCACAATCAAGGCTCTGCCGGATCATCTCCTGCACATACTTACCGCTTCCGGTAGCATCAGGAATCTGGCTCAAAAGATGAATAATTTTCATATGTAAAATATATTTTTAATTAGCTAAACGTTCAACCGGGACTAGGCATCAGAACTGGAGAACAAACGATTCCTATCAATAATATTGATAAAAAAAACCGCGAAGCATAGTATCCATTTATTTGATTCTTTTTGCAAATCTCAGGTATTCAATATTTGAGGTTTATGAAATGCAGATCGAATCACTCTTTGAACACGGAACCGGAGTACTGAATGAAGATTATCTCCTGATGGAAGATAACATCTTCGGAGTATTTGACGGTGCCACCAGCCTTAGCCCCAATACATATGAACACGGCTACACAGGAGGCTTTCTCGCATCCAATCTCGCCGGGGAAGAGTTTAGAAAGAATGGCGGAAGCATGCAGGAATTGGCGGAAAAAGCAAATCTAAGAATCCGCAAGGGTATGACGGAGCGGAACGTCAACATGTCCAACAAGAAGAATCTCTGGAGCACCTGCGCGGCGGTGGTTCGCATCAAAGGGAATCAGATGGAATGGGCGCAGATTGGAGATTGCCGGATCATCTGCGTTTATGAAGACGGAAATTTTGAATTTCTCTGCAACAGCCCGGATCACGACAAAGAGACCCTGACCATGTGGAAGAAAGTCGGCCCGACTGCCGAATCATCTATCGGCGTTGCGCTGCATGATCAAATTTCCAAAGTACGCTGCCGCATGAATCTCGATTACGGCGTTTTCAATGGTGAACCGGAAGCAATAAATTTCCTCAATACCGGAACACACGACCTCACCGGGGTCCGCAACATCCTGCTCTTCACGGATGGTCTGCTTATGCCCAATGAAAACCCGTGCAAAGAACGCGACTACAGCGAGCAGGTAAGCCTGTTCCGCCAATCCGGGCTTAAAGGCCTCCGCGATCAAATCCGCAGCATCGAAGCAACAGACGTAAACTGCTGCACCTACCCCCGATTTAAAACCCACGACGACATCGCAGCAATCGCTATCGCTATTTAATTCATTAGTAGTAGAAAGGCTTCTTCGTATTCCAGTAAGTGATATAAAGTTGCTCAGGAGCACTCACCTTCTCAACCTTAACAGCACTGAAAATCCAATTCTTTTCTATATCAATACTCGGCGGGAGATTAATTTTCTTCATCTGCTCGGTTGAAGGAAATTCTGCATCGGCTGCAAGTTGCCCTTTTTCAAGCTTACCGTAGACCTTCACCCATTGTCCGCTTTCAAGTGATTCAGCCTTGGCGGTATCAATCCTGAACCCAAACGAAATAGCATGGTCTTCACAGCACCATAAGTTGTGGCGCATAAGCACAAACGGAGAGTCCTTGCCCAGTTGGCTTTCATTGAAGACAACCCCGCGCATAACAAAATGATCGCCGATCAGCTTTGCATCCTTGCGTTCGCAAATATCAAAAAGTTCGTAGACATTGATTTTGGTGTAGCTGACACCATCAACAATTTCTTCCGCTTCCTTAGATGCTTCCGCCTCTTCACGGCCATTCTTTTGCTTTATCGTACTCGAATCTATGAGACTTAGATTTTCAGATTTAACAGCCCTTACTTCGGCCTTTGTATCGTTTTTCCGGCTTCGCAAAACAAACAAAGCAGCTACACTCGTCACTGCAAAAACCAAAACAACTGCAATTATCTTTTTAACCATACCCCGAAAAATCTCCCCTCTATCTAAAATAATATATCAGTCATAAAAGCATAATTGTGCGGGGAGGGCTACTCCTACTCCACAAACGCAACACTCTTCAAAAGAGTGCGCTCACCGAAGAACTTCTCCAGCCTTTCGCGTTCAGATTCGAGGATACGGATTTCGGAGAGGCCGACTTCTTCTTGAACACCGCCGTAGATTTTAAGAGCTTGATCAATGAAGCCGGATTCTACAAAACAGACGTTCATGGCGTAGTTGCAGTCATTCCACTTCATGCGGATTTTGATAATCGGGTTACGGGATTCCTGATCAGTAACCAGATTCCCGGTGCGCACTAAAGTGTCGCGCACGTTTTTGGGCAGCATGACTGCGAAACGGCTCAGGTTTTCAGAAAATGCAGGCTCAAAGGCCACGTAATAATAGGGGTCCACCTTGAGCGCGATGGATTTGCCCGGAATATTTAAAATAAAAGGATTTTCTACGAAGGACTTGCCTAAGCCTTCCTGAAGGCGATCAATTCGAACTTTATAATCTTGTAAGGACATTGGTGTAATCCCCCTTTAATCAAGTTATTACACCAAGTTTTATTCCATATCAAACCGATTGTTACTCACCCATTCCCAAAATATTTCATATGCACACGATAAAATGCATTGAAAACCATTTCTACACCAACCCCACAAAAAAAGCTGAAACTAGCGTTTATCTCTATTCGCTTCGTTTCAGCCTTCTTTTGTTCTAAAAATCTGGTGTTTCCCACCAGCTTATCGGCTCATGTGTCCATTTTTTGACGTTACTAATCGTTAAAAGCCTGCTTCATGAGATGCTTACCGAGTCCGCCCAGTTCCTTGGGAGTGTAGCCGAAAACATCCTGCCAGTTCTCAGTGGATTCCATACAGAAGTAAAGCTGCTTACCCATGCCGTGCTTGCGCAGACGATCGACTATAAATTTGAACTGACGCAAACGCAGGGGCCGCAGCAGACGCATCTTGTTATCATTCCCGGTGATAAACTCATCAAAGATATAAGTTGTGTCCGGGAAATTCTGCTCAATGATCGACTTAAGGTGCGGCATGTGACGGAACGAACCGATGCTGAAATAAGCGATCTGTTCCGGCTTCACGTAATCAAAGATCATATCGATGATTTCTGCATAACCTTCACGCCAGCCGTCAAAACGAATGACAGGATCAAAATGCAGGCAGACACGGAACCCAGCCTCGGCGCAGGTTCGGGCAGCTTCAAGGCGTTCCTTAAGCGTGGAGACACCGAACTCCTCATGCTCGTTAACGAACGGCGCGTTGAGCGACCATGCCGGAAGCAATCGATCTGTGCGTTTTACCACATCCATCCATGAAAGATCGATGATCTTGGACTTAAGCTCCAGACAGACATTTGAATAATCGCCGAGAAATTCCACCAGATCGCGGCTGTATCCAGTGACAGCTTCCAGCGCAAGGGAATCAGTAAACTCCCCGGTTCCTACACGATAGCGGGTAGAAATATCCGCAGAAAATGCCTTACCCAACTCATCAAACAAGTCATTCTGGTTGGCCCAGACTTTGAGCACATTGTCCTGAAAGTAAGCCTGCAAAATACAGTAGGAACAGGCCATGGGACAGCCCTCACCGATGTGGATGATCCGGTAACCACAGCAATGGTAGTAACGGGTGCCGGGGCAGAAGCGCAGGAATTTGCCCTTGTACTCTTTAAGATAAAGGGATTGCTTGCCGCCCAGTTCGCCGTGCGGGAAATTCTCCGGGTCGACGACTTCTACCGGGAGGTCAGGCATGCGCGAAAGCACCCGCTCAGTAACGGGAGTTTTCTGCATGCTGCGATCAATATATATTTTTTCAATTCCCTTCAGATGATCGGGAAGAATGAAATTGTTAGTCATCTTATTTATCTCTACCCAGCTCGAAGAGGTCTTCCCAGCCGCTGAATTTGGCGATTGCTTCCAGATCAGTCAGGGCTTTCTGCATGGCTTCGCGATTCTTAAAACGAGTCTGAATCATGACCTCGCCAGTTTCAAAGCTGCCTACGGGTTCAACACGCCATTTCGTTCCAACACAGATTTCGGAAACAATCTTGGAATGAGCTTTCTCAAGTTCGCTGAGATGGGGATAGCGCAATTCCTTAGCTGCCTTACAGAAACGGGTGACCGCGTCTTTGGGAGATTCGCTTTCACCTGCTGCCTCGAAAGCGGGAGCAGAAATAAGCTCAACTATTGATTTATTTTCACGGCGGGAAGTCTCGTACAACCAAGTCAGGAAATTTACCGC
>DDLU01000179.1 GCA_002340305.1 Desulfovibrio sp. UBA2564 | reverse complement strand
ACGTTTATGGTGCTGAACTTCCCGTCCAACGAGGGAAGTAAATATATATTCTCCGTACGCTTGGCAAGCAAAAAATGAACTTTTTTTAAACTTTTTTTAAAATAAGTCATCTTACCGGACGATTAGGAGTTTTTAGCTCCAGAAGAAAAGGACTAGCGGAGCCAGTGCCAGTCGGTAATATGCAAAGGGACGCAGGGTCAATTTGCCCAGCAGATAAATGAAGCCTTTCACTGCTGCCCATGCAGATAGGAAGGAAACTATAAATCCAATTGCCAGAAAGGGTATATCTGCCATGGTAAAGAGTTTATAGCTCTTGAACATGTCATAGCCGGTTGCTGCGAACATGATCGGCACAGCGGCTATGAATGAATATTCCGCGGCAATTTTGCGTTTGGCACCAAGCAGCATGCCGCCCATGATGGTTGCGGCAGAGCGCGAAAATCCGGGCCAGAGAGCAAGACACTGGAAGCAGCCGATTCCAAGGGCAAGCTTGGGAGTGACCTCGTCAAGTGAATAGCAGGTCGGGCGAATGTTCTTTTTCTCAACGATCAAAATTACGATTGCGCCGATACCAAGTGCCCATGCAACAGTATAAGGATTAAAGAGGTATTGTTTTATGGTGTCATGTGCGATCAACCCCAGAATGGATGCCGGAAGACTGGTCAGGAAAAGCAGATACAATCCACGGAAACCGGAAAAACGCTGGGTTGGATCAGGAACAATCAACCCCCAGAAACGTGACCAATAAAGAACAACAACTGCGAGGATTGCGCCAAGTTGGATGGCAACTTCAAAGGAGGCGGCTTTCTCCCCGGTAAATCCAAGCAAGTGTCCGGTGATGATCAGGTGTCCGGTGCTGGAAACCGGGAGAAATTCAGTCAGTCCTTCTACTACGCCGAGGATTGCGGCAGTAAATAATGATGTCATGGATATTCCTTTATGATTGCCGGAAGTTCCGGCCTTGATTTCTGTTTACACGCTTTGGGTAAGGCAGTCTGCACAAAGTTGCAAGGGGAGGCAAGCTGGTGTACTGAGAAATATTAATCAATTACGTCTTCAACCAAGGATTAAATATATGACTACTGTTGTGCCTTCCTGCGAACTGACCAGAAAAGCGATTAAGTGGATTTCCGAGCAGCACACTGAGACAGGCAAGCCGGTTAAATCCCTGCTTGAAGAGGCAGCTATGAGATTTAATCTTTCTCCTAAAGATATGGCATTCATGGAACGTTTTTATGCTGAAAACAACGGTGAAGTTCCTGATTGTTAGATTCGGTCCGACTTGGGCGAACAGCCCGGATTAAATTTTCATAACTATACTGAACCGTTCGGATGATATTTAAATTCCGGTTCTTATCTAACGAATTGCGCCAAAGTCCAAGATGATATTTTATAACTATTTTGTCTGCACATTTTGCGGGAATTAAATTGAAGCTTCTTCATCGCAATATTTTTAAAGAACTCATATCCATATTTACCCTGAGTATTTCAGGGTTCATGGGGTTGATCCTCATCGGCAGGCTGCTCCAGTTCAGGGATCTGTTTATGGGGCAGAGTCTCGGTGCATTGGAAATGGCCAAGCTTTTCATGTATCTGTGCCCTTTCTTTTTGCTCATGCTTACCCCGATCGCGACTATGCTCTCGATCTTTCTTACTTTTTTGAGGATGAATGCGGATAACGAAATCACCGCACTTAAGTCCGGTGGTCTCAGCCTTTACAGGCTGTTACCTGCGCCGATCATCTTCTGCCTGCTCTGTACCGGGGCGGATTTTTATTTTTCACTTTACGGACTTTCATGGGGTACGGAAAACTTTCGTAACACGCTCATGGAATTTGCCCGTACTCAGAGTCAGCTGGCAATTCAGCCCGGTGTTTTTAATAAGAACTTTCCGGGATTAGTCTTTTATGCTGATGGCGTTGACGAGCAGAGTGGTGTGATGAGTTCTGTTTTTGTGCGCGATAACACCCGTAAAGGAATGACCGCTACAATCGTTGCCCCGCTTGGCGAGATACGCACTGATCCCAAAATGGGGCGTTTACTTATTCATCTCGAAAACGGCAGGATTTATCAGCAGGAAAGGAATCAGCTCAGCGTACTTAAGTTTAAGAACTATGATGTGCGTATTCCCCTTGCCAATATTCTTAAAGGTTACGATGTTGATGAACTGCGGCCCAAGGAAATGTCTTGGGAAAAGTTGGTTCGCATCAGCCGTGCCGGGGACCGCGCGGATGATATTGACCCCGGTTTCTTTAAAAAAGTTCAAGTAGAACTTCAAAAAAGATTGGCCTTACCTGTAGCTTGTCTGGTTCTCGGTATGTTTGCCGTTCCAATTGCTTGTATTTTCAGGGGATTGAAGCAGCAGTACGGCCTGATTATTTCTATGGGTTTGTTTCTTGTTTATTACACCATGCTTTCGCTCGGAGTAACTTTCGGGGAGAGCGGGGTGCTTACTCCGGTGATCGGACTTTGGTTGCCGAATATAACATTTGCAGTGATTTCAGTGGTTCTACTGAAGATGGCGGTTATGGAACATTCATTCAGTATCAGGATTCCGTTCCTTAGGAAACTCAGGAGGAGGAAAGAAGCATGATTCGTAGACTTCTTCCCGGATATCTTGCGACACATGTTCTAAAGCAGAATTTCTTTCTGATGTGCGTCTGTCTTGGGGTAGGCACTGGTATTTACTTACTTTCCGACCTATTTGACCGCCTTGATGATTTTATTGAGGCCGGACTCGGTATGGGCACCATCCTTAAGTATTTTCTGGTCAAGATGCCACTTATCTTTTCACAGATTCTGCCTGCGGTGTTCCTGATTTCCATGATCGTGCAGCTTTGCGTCATGGCCCGAAGCAAGGAGCTTTTGGCATTGCGCACAGGTGGGCTTTCGCTGGTCTGGTTTTTGAAATTCTTTGTAGTCTATGCTGTGATCTGGTCTTTCGGGCAGTTGCTTTTTTCGCAGGTCATCGGTGTTTACGGGGAGCAGGAAGCCTATCGCATATGGAAAGAAGATGTGCGTAAGAGCATGCTTGATAAACGTGTTTTAAAGAATATCTGGCTCAAGGAAGGGCACTTCGTGGTTGAGGCCAAGGAAGTAATGCCTTTTGGTAACCGGGCTAAAGATATTACCGTTTATGAGTTTGCTGAGGGCAATGGCGGAATCAAGCGTGTCATCACCTCTGAAAGTGCAGAGGTCAGTGATAAATACGGCTGGAAGCTGGAAAATGCAGTTGAGCTCAGCCCGGATAAGTTTGCTTCACACAAGCATCCGATCTTTACCATGCCCATTAAGTTGAACCTTAATGTTTTCAAGGTAGTAGACCCGGATATTGACCCCGCGCAGCTACCGCTATGGCAGCTGGATCAGGTTATTGAACAGCTTAAGCTTTCAGGTTCCAGCGTAGACCGTTTGGTCACAGCTTGGCATTCCAAATGGGCTTACGCTTTCTCGCTGCTGACCATGGCCCTTGTTTCCCTTGCACTGGTTACAATCTCCGAGAATATCTACCTTAATATCGGTCTTGGATTAGGGACGACCTTTGCTTATTACGCTTTGTTCATGGTCGGTGCTTCTGCCGGAGACAGCGGTGCCTTGCCGCCGATTATTGCCGCATGGTTGGGTAATATTCTGGTCAGTTCACTCGCATTGGGCAGGATTGCCTGGGTGTTTGTACCCGAGCATTTCGGAAAGTACGTGACTAAATTTAATAAAAGCTCGTAAAAAGGGCATTTCATCATAAGATGAAATGCCCGTGGATAATCTGGAAAACGGCTTTCGCTGTTTTGTTTATTCTGATTCTTCTTCAATCTCTGCAAGCTCGGGAATTGCGGTAACATCCAACAGATTCCAGAGTTTGGTGCGGTTCATACCGGTCTTACTTGATACGCAGATCGGCTTTACCTTAAGTATTTCTTCCCATTTTTTCTGAACCTTTGCGCGGTCGCGCTGCTTGGTTTTATCCGATTTGGTCATGATCGGAAGGATGGGAATATTGCAGTGCTTGAAATAGGAAATGAGATCCAGATCGTTTTGCTGCGGGGTGTGGCGGCTGTCCAAAAGGACTGCTGCGGCAGCTACGTAAGCGTTATCAAGCAGATATTTAT
>DDLU01000028.1 GCA_002340305.1 Desulfovibrio sp. UBA2564 | reverse complement strand
ACAGCCATGGAAGAAATGAATGCAACAGTTCTGGAAATTGCCCGCAATGCAGCAGAAGCTGCAGAGGCAAGCTCCGGTGCGCAGGAAAAAGCCAAAGACGGTGCCTCGGTAGTTGACCAGTCACAGAACGCCCTCTCGCAGACAGTGTCCCAAGTGAACAACCTCAAAGACAATATGCAGGAATTGGACAAGCAGGCTAAAGGGACTGAAACCATTATCGGCGTAATTACCGACATTGCCGACCAGACTAACCTGCTGGCCCTCAACGCCGCCATTGAAGCTGCACGCGCAGGTGAGGCGGGACGCGGTTTCGCAGTTGTTGCTGACGAGGTACGCAAACTTGCTGAAAAGACTATGACAGCGACCGGCGAAGTTTCCGAATCCATCGGCGCAATACAGCGCGTGGCCGGCGAGAACATCCGCTCCATGGAAACGGTTTACCAGCGCATTGAAGAAGCCAACGGTTTTTCTGAAAGTTCAGGTATTGTTTTACAGGAAATCGTAAGCGGTGCAGCGGAAGGCGCAATCCAGATTCAAGGCATTGCCACTGCAGCCGAAGAACAATCCGCAACTTCTGAAGAGATCAACGGTTCAGTGGAGGAGATCAGCCGCATCACAGCAGAAACAACCGACAGCGCAAGGGAATTCAGCGTGGCCCTTGAATCCCTCGCCGTACAGGTTTCTGAAATGCAAAATATTGTTGAAGACTTGAAAGCTGAGTAAAACCAAATCAAAACCCAAATCCCCGCAGTGCGTAAATGCATTGCGGGGATTTTTGAAAATGAATTTGCAAAAGAACTCGGGTCAATCAAGAGCATAACATTTCCCTTCTTCTGCAAGCGGAAACGGGCTGTTGGCTAAGAATGGACAATGATATCCAAGCACCCTGCCGTTAATTTTACTTTGCAAGGATTCAACCTGCTTCCAGTAGGAATGCACACTGTGCGGGTTATCAAATTCTATTTCATGGAAAACCAGATCGCAGGCTGCAAACCACCCGGCTTCAAGTTCAGGACGGTTCAGAATTTTATTGATTCCCTCATCGTACTTTGTATCCCCGGAATATCCGAAACAACTTTCTCCGGCAGAGATTTTCAAGCCGACACTTCCATATGGCAGAATATGATGATTCCAACGGCTCTCAATCTGCATTTCACCTAATTGAAGCGGCGTACCGGGATACAGCGAAAACACTTCCACATGTTCTTCCAAATCAGGAAAAAGAGGCGAATACAAATCAACCAACACCCGAAAAACACTGTCCGCAAGAATCAGATTCAATTTGCGGTTATGCTTACGCGCCCACTGCATGCTGGCGGTAAAACCCTGTACATGATCTTCGTGATTATGGGTGAAAAGGAAATGGGTTACGTCATCGATATGGATATTATGCCGTGCAAGAGTCTGTGCCGGATACCCGCAGGGATCAATCCAGATCACATACTCACCGAAACGGAAGATGAAATTGGCGACAGTTCCGCAAACACCGTTTCCGCAACCTATGGGCACAACTTCCATGCACTCCCGCTTTTTGCCGTCTCTGGGAATGGTCTTCAGCAGCTCTTCAATTTCTTTACCGGTATTTTCAACAGCTGCAAGTTCACTGCGGCTGTATAAAACCTGCCCGCCATCAGAAACTACGACATTTCCGCCTCCACAGCATATTTCCAGATTGCCGTTGCGGTAACAGGGATCAGCTACATTATGATGGAACCAGGTTTTCAGCCAATCCTTACGCACGACCTTGATATTATCGTCATCAAAAAAATACGGGAAAATACGTTCAAGATTGCTGTGCAGCTGTTCCACATCCTCCCTTAAACCTACGTACTCCTTGCGAATACCTCCTCTGATCTGGGCCTGCCAGAGAATAAATTCTTCCCCGGTGCGGTTATCCCCGGCAAGCGTTACCTCCCAAGGCAACACCACCACGATCTCCTCCCGGAAACCGTGTTCGATCAGAAACTTGGCTACATCGGGCATGCTGCCGATGCGGACGAAACCTTTGCTGGTGCGCACCAAATCGACAAACATCCCGCAGTATTCGATACGCTGCACATGTTCCGTCAGTTTCCGCAAGGAACTGCTAGTCATCGCAAAATCCTTATTTCAATGTATATGTTTACATGTAAGCTACGTAAATGAATGGAAGCGTTACATGAATATTCTAAAGATTGGAATCTTAATAAAACTAAAGGCATTTAAAATCAACAACTTAAAGCAAACTGGAAGAACAGCGTTGACACTAACACTTGCAACCTGCTAAAAAATGTAAACGTTTACATAAAGAGGTCATTTGTGAGTACAATGCGTGACGTTGCGCGTCTGGCGCAAGTTTCCACTGCCACTGTTTCCAGAGTGATTAATTCCCCTGACAGTGTGCGCGGGAAAACCCGTAAGAAAGTTCTGCGGGCCATGAAAATGTGCAATTACAAATATAATGCCCTCGCACGCGGATTTGCCACCAAAAAATCCAATACAATCGGGTTGATAATTCCCAACATTAACAACCCCGTCTTTGCTGAATCAACCCTTGGTGTTCAGGAATATGCCGATGAAAAACAGATCAAAGTTATCCTCGGCAACACATCCTACAAAGTATCACAGGAAGAAAGCCTGATCAAAGCATTACGCGAAAGTCAGGTGGATGGACTGATCATCACCACGACTAATCCCAAAGGCGAAATAATCAAGACCCTTATCACTGAAAAAATCCCCTTTGTGCTGCTTTTCAGCACAGTCAAAGGCGGACCTGTTTCAGTTGTCGGTGTTGATAACTACCGGGGCGGCTACATAGCTACCGAACATCTCATTTCCCTTGGCCACAACAGGATCGGTATGATCGCGGGTAGTTTTTCAGTAACTGACAGATCTTACCATCGCTGGCACGGCTATCGGCAATGCCTTAAGGATCACGGTATCCCCTACAATAAAAATCTGCTGGTCCAGACCGGGTACTCCCTTTCCGGAGGCCGTGATTCAATCAAGCAATTACTTAATCAGGAACTTTCCCCCAGCGCAGTTTTCTGCTCCAACGATTATATCGCCCTCGGAGCGATCAAAGGTGCGCGGGAGGCAGGATTATCCCTGCCCGAAGACCTGTCCATCGTGGGTTTTGATGACATGCCCACAGCTTCATACATGGTTCCGGCCCTGACAACTATCCGCCAGCCGGCCTACGATATGGGCAAACGGGCCTGTGAGCTGCTGCTGCAAAAAATGGAAAATCCGGGAAAACCGGAGCAACATATGATGGAGACCAAACTGGTTGTCCGCGAGTCAACAGCTGCACCTCAAGAGGTAAAAACAGATAAAAGCGAGAACTATTGGACTTCCTCCGACCCCAGAACCAACTATATATTATGACAACAATATCTTCTCTTTTCTTCGATAAACTCGACTATCAGCTACTGCAGATTGTTGACGACGTTCTCAAACGCGGCCCCAAATCCCGCGCCTTTCGCTCCCTTTTTGTTGAATACAT
Source organism: Desulfovibrio sp. UBA2564 (assembly GCA_002340305.1). Classification (GTDB taxonomy): domain Bacteria; phylum Desulfobacterota; class Desulfovibrionia; order Desulfovibrionales; family Desulfovibrionaceae; genus Maridesulfovibrio. The sequence continues at coordinate 7,331 of DDLU01000028.1, read as the reverse complement.
GCATCCGCAAGGGATCAAAGAAATGGCAGCCCCCCAAGGGCTACGCATTGCTTATGCCGTTATCAGCCTGCTGGGCAGCTTTGAAAACGGCAAGGCTCATGACCGTCTTAAAGCCTTGCGCTCCCTGCGCGATGAAGTATTTCTACCTTCTTCCGGTTTCTACCGCAAAAACACTGCCCGCGTGTTGCTGCAAATCATGAAAAAGCTGGTCCGTCCCGGCAATAGTGAACTAAGCAGGCTTAAGCTGGCCCATGATTTCCGTATGGTTTCAGCCGGGAATCCACGCAAGATAAGAAAAGAGCTGGCAAAATACCATCTGGTCGAAATGCCCGAAGAATGGAACCAGTACGCTTTTGATCACCATGTCCATGATGCGAACACCAAGGGCCGGAAATCCCCAACGCATCTGATCATGGATGCATGGATCAAGGGCATCCGCAAAATTACTGTTGTTTATTACAACTACGTACATCCGCAGGTGATCGAAGAGCTGATTGAAGCAGGCAGCATTCTTGACATCAAGGTCCGGGTGGGCATCGAACTTTCCGCCCGTTTCCGGGATAAATTTGTCCGCTTCACATGGGAACCCAATGTACTTGCCGACAGCTCCACGTTCAAAAAATTTCTGGAAAAAGAACGGGTGATTGACCTCTTCAAAGAAGGTAAGGAAGTCTCCCGCTATCAGCAGAAATATGTTTTTGATGTCCTCGCAGAATTCAACAGCAGACATCGCGCTACACTTGGCAAGCAGCTCGGTTTGCAGCTGCCATTGCTCAATCAGGAAGAATTTCTGGACTTTGTGGGTACCGGGCAGCCTTCCATCCTGCATCTCGGGCGATTTATCCATAATAAACTCGCGCAACATGTTGAGGGAGAGAAGGAATTCCAACTGACCTCCGAGCAAAAATATCTGCTCCAGTCCCTGAACATCAGAACCATCATTTCAGAATACCTTATTCCGGCTAAAAACCCGGATCTACATGACCCGGCCCAGCCGCACAAAGACACAGAACTGCCGGAACTGCTGCGCTGTAATATCAACGAACTGATGACCCGATTGCTGCGTATCCACTCCACTTCAAAATTCACCCTCAACCTCGCCAACCTCACCGCGCAGGACACTCTGGAACTGCTCTATGACGGCAGAGGCATGATCACCCATATTGAGGCCTACAATCTCAAAGATGCCTGCGAAGAGGCCAGTTGCGAAGAACAAAGCACCCAGCTTACAGGACAGGAAAAGCATTATAAACTCATCGGCAGGCTGCAAAAAGCTCTTAACGAAGACAGCGTCATTACCCTGAAAAGTGCTATCCGTGAGATTATTTACGATTATGAAGATCAGCTGGAACAACTAAAAGCTGATCCTGAGGCGACGAAGTACAGGGCCATGCAAAAGCGCAAGCCTGAGCTGGTTGCCATTTTGTCTGATCTGGAAAAATTTCATACTATCTACCGTAAACGCAGCTTGAAATCCCGCATCGGATCAGGTTCAACCGGACAGGCTGAACATAGTCACGGTATGGGCTTTGTAGTTCTGGACACTCTCCCGGCACGGGCACGCAAACCTTTTTACCGCGACAACTGCGAAGAGGGTCGGCATCGCATTCCGGTCAGTGCGCTGATGACCAAAAGCATCAACAGCAAGGTGGGTGACAGTGGACGCGACCTTGCCCGTCTATCTGAAAAAAATGGTGGACGCTGGGTAAAATGGAAACTCAATTCCTTTAACATCCATGCAGGAAAAGCAGGTAATATCGGGACATTGGGCGGCTTGAACATCCAGTCCGACACTGAGGATGAAGGTTTGCAGAAAGCGGAGTCTCTCGATAGGCCATGGACTTATCTAAACACCAACATCAAAAACACCGCCAAGGTGTTGATCGGATTTATCCCCGCTTTCCTGACCTTCTACCTGACCAAGGACTGGTGGCTGCTCTCATATTTCGGAGCGGTGATCTGGTTTGCCATCACCGGATCACGTAATATCATTCAATCCGTTCTCGGTGGTGGAGGCTTGCGCCGTTCCCCGCTTTTGCCGTGGAACTCGCTGGTCAGCTGGAGCCGTATTTCAGATTCATTGCTCTATACCGGATTCTCGGTACCATTGCTGGATTATCTGGTAAAAACCCTGCTGCTGGACAACACTTTCGGGATAACGACTTCAACCGACCCCATCATGCTCTACTCTGTTATGGGGCTGGCCAACGGAATATATCTGTCCAGTCATAACGCCATCCGCGGTCTGCCTAAAGGGGCCACGGTGGGTAACTTTTTCAGGTCAATCCTTGCTATTCCGGTAGCAATCGCCTTGAGCGGACTGATCGGCGGCTTAATCGGCATGGCCGGAATTCCTGATGCCACCGGAATCCTGCAAAAATGGGCAGCGATCATCTCCAAATTTGCATCCGATGGTGTTGCTGCATTTATTGAAGGCATAGCCGACAGACAGGCCAACATCAAAGCCAGAATGATCGGCTATAAGATGAAAGTTGGGCAGCTCTTCTCGGTTTTCTCAAAACTGGACCTCATGTTCCCGGAAGAGGACGTGCTTGAGATGCTCCAGACCCCTAAAATAATGATGCGCACCTTGAGCAAGGAAGCACGGGACCTCGAAAAATTGATCATCGTGAACGCCCTTGACCTGATGTACTTCTGGTTCTATCAGCCGCGTTCGCGCAAAGCTTTAGCAATCCTCAATCAGAATATGTCCCGTGAGGAATGGCTTATCTTCTATCGCTCACAGCTGATTCTGAAACGGCATAAAGAAATCAGTCAGGTATTTGTTGATGGCCTAGTTGGCAAGCATTTCTCCAAAGCACTGGCCTTCTACCTCGACCAATCCCAACAATATCTGGGCGACATGGAAAAGCTGGGCAGGAATAGGGAAGTTCACTAATTATCCGTTTCCTTTCAAAAAACGGCAAATCCCCGCAAAATGCGTCAGCGCATTGCGGGGATTTGTTTTTTTCATACACACAACAATCGCAATCAAACCGGACACGAATCAACGAACCCGATTTTAAATTTTCAAAAAGAGTTTTCATTTGCCTATCCTTTATAATTTCACCAAAATTTTTCTCGAAAGCAAAAAATCCGCGTTTACTCTTTTAAGGAATGGCAATTGCAATTATTATCTCTAAAACTTGACTGGGATTCTTTCGTTCCATAGAAATTTTGAACCGGATATATTTTTAGCTGAACAGTAAAAACGCAAGCAAAATCAAATATGATACACGCCGATCAGAATGAATTAGACACCTTAGATATTTTGAACCGCATAGATGCGGCTCGGGATATGGATATAAACCGCATTGTTAATGTGGTATTGAAAGCTGCTATTGATTTATTACAACCGTCTGCCGCTGCATTTAAACTTCTTTTTTCCGAAAACAAAAATTCTGTTTATGCTTTTCAGGACCCAAATAAAGTGGACACAACCTTTTTAAATTCAGATAAAGAATTCAAAAAAGAACTGCATAGCTTTCAGAACATTTCACAATCTGAGTACATAGACGATAAATTTTCATACATTTTAGCTATTGATTCTTCTAAGACACCGAATCATGACCGTATACTGAAATTTATAATGGAACGTAGTGCCAGAGCTATTGCCTGCTATCTTCTGCATCATAAATTACAAAAAAATACCAATGAAGTTTATCGACTGCGCTTAAATCTTGAAAATTCATTCAACAGTATTCCTGATGCGATCGTATCTGTTGATAAAGAAATGCGTATAATATCTGCGAATGCAGCTTTTCTTTCGCTCTATGGAGGCACACTTGCTGACTATAAAGGAAGAACATTCGAAGAATGCTTTGGTAGTAATGCCGGACCATATAATAGTGTAATCCGCCAGACTTTAGAGTTGGGCAGGCTCACATCCCACTTCCGGGTCAATACAACGACCCCTGATGGATTTGAGTGTAAACTGGAACTGAATGCAGCTCCTTTACGTACCGGAGAACACAGCTTTGGAGGTGCGGTACTGGTCATAAAAGATATGACCCGCCTCGCCGTACTGGAACAACAGTTGGAGGACCGCAGACTACTCAACAATATGGTTGGACAAAGCGATGCTATGAAACGTGTGGCAACCTTGGTCCACAGCCTTTCAGACATCGGCACAACAGTGCTGATCACCGGTGAATCAGGCACAGGTAAAGAATTAATTGCTGACGCACTCCATTACACTGGCGGCAGGGCTGATAAGAAAATCGTTAAGGTTAACTGCGCAGCACTTTCGGAATCGTTACTTGAAAGTGAATTATTCGGACATGTCCGTGGTGCTTTCACCGGAGCCAGCCGCGATTCAGAAGGACGCGTTTCTGCCGCAGAAGGTGGCACTCTTTTTCTGGATGAAATCGGCGATCTTCCTTTATCCATACAGCTAAAGTTATTACGGTTCCTCGAATATAAGGAGTACGAACGGGTAGGCAGTCCCAAACCGCGCAAAGCCGATGTCCGGGTGGTCACAGCCACAAATGCCGACTTGAAACAAAAGGTGCAGGACGGCTCTTTCCGTAAAGATCTGTACTTCAGGCTCAATGTCTTCCAGATTGAGCTGCCACCACTTAGGGAACGCAAGGAAGATATTCCCCTGCTTGCTGAAAATTTCATGAATCTGTTCAATAACGAACTAGGAAGATCAATTAAATCCGTCTCCCCTGAGTTCATGGAAGCACTTATGCAATATGACTGGCCGGGCAACGTTCGTGAGCTTAGGCATTGCATTGAATATGCAGCGATTTTATGCCTTGATGAAATGCTCCAGCCAATTCATCTTCCACAAAATTTCCGTGATAATTTCAATTGTTTCTGCGAACGGCCTAAAGTCCGGCAGCAAGAGCAAAGAGTTGTGTCCAGCCCCGCTGCACCGGCTGAAACAAATTCCAGACGGCACACCTTTGACAAGCAAAAGGTACTGGATGCGCTGGAACAGGCGAACTGGAAAAAGGCCCGAGCTGCCCGTATTCTCGGCATTAGCCGTCCCACGCTTTATCGCTGGATGAAGCGATCCGGAATCGTAAAACCGTAAATTATTACGCACTAAATTTTACACTTTACAAACGTATGATGACTGTTACACAAATGTGTAACTCAAGCGCAAAACAAAGCGTAACGTTACACATTACACTTTACGTGAAATATGTAACGAACACAGTCGTGAGAACATGTATCACATATAACATTTTCATAATAAACCTTTTAATCCAGCTATATATGCTCGCTTTAAAAAAATGGCACGCGACCTGCTATCAAGGCGAAGGAGCGTAAACCATGACTCTTAACAGATGTAAAATGCTAACTCCCGACCAGTATCACTCACTGCTTGATAAAAGCATGGGCCTGCTGGTTGTCGGGTATCTCTCGGATGACCTGATCGCAAGCAGGCAGATGCAGATTCTTGCCGACTTCGCACAATCTGCTGCCAAACGCGTTACTTGTGCGGTCCTCAACCCCGCATACGGTTCATACTTTGAGAAAAACCTGAAGCTGGATGGAAGTCCTACCTTCTTGCTGTTTTTCTCCGGTGTGGAACAACGCCGCTTTCTTGGATCAGCAGATTTCGAAGACCTCAGGGAGCTTGCCAGCGGACCGGCAGGAGATGTCGCCTTATAAAATACGGTTGGAGGACTGTGGCGACTTACCTGTGCTGTCCGGCTAGATGAAGAGTGTAATTTTTAAAGGAGATGAGTGTATGCCTGATTCAAAGGATACAAAAGGTAAAGCAGCAATGATATCGCGTCGTAAGCTGCTGATGAATGGAGGTGCCATGGCGGCTGGAGCTGTCCTTTTTGGTGCGACTGGCAGCCTTGCCAGTGAAAAAGCCCCCTCGGTCCGTTCCGAGCTTCCTACCACCAAGTGGGATGCCGAGTTCGACGTGCTGGTTATCGGCAGTGGTTTTGCCGCTTTATCCGCAGCCATCGAAGCCCGCCGCAAAGGGCTTGATGTCATGGTCGTCGAAAAAATGAGGATGCTGGGCGGCAACTCCTGCATCAACGGCGGTCTTTTTGCCGTAGCCGGCAGCGAACTGCAAAAAAAAGAAGGGGTTAAAGACAGCATCGATACCATGATGAACGACATGCTCAAAGCCGGTCGTGGCATCAACCATGTTGAAATAACCAAAGCCATTGCCGAAGGCTCCATCGATGCATACAACTTCGTTATCCAGTGTGGTGCTGTTTTCAAGCCTAAACTTTCATGGCTCGGTGGTCACTCCGTAGCCCGCACCTACCTGACCCACGACGCCTCCGGTTCCGGTATTGTCCGTCCCTTGGTTGATACCGCCCGTGCAGAAGGTGTAGTATTGCGCACAGGCTGCAAGATGCTCGATTTCATTGTCAATGATGACGAACGTATTGTCGGCATCCGTGTTCGTGACGGCTATCGCTTTCCTGATGAAGAAAGTGGGCAGACCCGCATGTTCCGTGCCCGCAAAGGCGTTGTGCTTGCTACTGGCGGCTTCAGTCAGGATGCCAGATTCCGCGCATCACAGGACCCCCGTCTTGCTGGTGAAATCGACAGTACCAACCAGCTCGGCGCAACCGGCGAAGCCATGCGTGCCGCCTTCCGTGCCGGAGCAATCCCGGTACAGATGTCCCTCATCCAGCTCGGTCCCTGGGCTTCCCCGGACGAAAAAGGATTCGGCGTTGCCTCCATGTTCAACATTCAGTCCGGCTTCCGCTACGGCGTAATGGTTGACCGTTCCAGCGGAACCCGCTTTGTAAACGAACTGGCTGACCGTAAAACCCGTGCTGACGCTATGCTCAAGAAGATCGATGACAGCGGCAACCCCGACTATCCGATCATCATCGTTGACAGCAAAGGTGCTGAAGCATGTCCGACCCTGGACCGCTGCCTCAAGTACAAGGTTGTTCACGGCTTTGATACCATCGAGCAGCTGGCTAATTTCTACAATGTCCCGGCGGCTAAGCTCACTGAGACCATCAACAACTACAACAAATACGTTGCAGATAAGCATGATCCTGAATTCGGTAAACCGCTCAGCACCGCAACTCCTATCGTAAAAGCCCCTTTCTACGCTGTGCGCGGCTGGCCCAAAGTTCACCATTGCATGGGCGGAGTCGAAATCGATGTAAAAGGACACGTCCTTCATTCCCAGACCTTCAAGCCCATCGACGGCCTCTATGCCGCAGGTGAAGTAACAGGCGGTCCCCACGGGGCAAGCCGCTTGGGTAGTTGTGCAATCACCGACTGCCTGGTCATGGGTCGTATCGCAGGCAACAGCGTTGCCGGAAACGAACCTAGTTAGGAATTAGATGCGCTTCGCGCTTTAGTTGAACGCATTTCGCCTCCGGCGGCCA
>DDLU01000064.1 GCA_002340305.1 Desulfovibrio sp. UBA2564 | reverse complement strand
TGAAAATTTATTTTGGATGTTAATACCATATCAACTGCTTAAGGCCGATCCAGGAGGCTGTGCATGGAAATTTTCGAACTGGTCAAAAACAGGGACCCCAATGAACGTGAATTTCATCAGGCTGTGCATGAGGTTGTAGAATCTATCAAGCCTGTTCTTGATCGCAATCCCGAATACCGCAGTGCCGGGATTATGGAAAGAATTGTTGAACCTGAACGGGTTATCATGTTCCGCGTACCGTGGGCTGATGATGATGGCGACGTACATGTCAACCGTGGTTTTCGCGTGGAAATGAGTAGTGCTATCGGTCCTTACAAGGGCGGTTTGCGTTTTCACCCTTCGGTTAACCTCGGTATTCTTAAATTTCTGGCTTTCGAACAGGTTTTCAAGAATGCCCTGACTTCCTTGCCCATGGGTGGCGGCAAAGGCGGTTCAGACTTTGATCCCAAGGGTAAGTCGGATATGGAAGTTATGCGTTTCTGCCAAAGTTTCATGCTTGAACTTTCCCGGCACATCGGTCCCAATACTGATATCCCGGCCGGCGATATCGGCGTAGGTGCCCGTGAGATCGGTTACATGTTCGGTATGTATAAGAAGATTCGTAATGAATTCACCGGCGTTCTGACCGGCAAGGGGCTTAACTGGGGCGGTAGTTTGATTCGCCCGGAAGCAACCGGTTACGGCTCTGTCTATTTTGCAGCTGAAATGCTGGGTGCTCAGGGTCAGACATTCGAGGGCAGAACCGCACTCGTTTCCGGGTCCGGTAATGTTGCGCAGTTCACCATGGAAAAGCTGCTTGAACTCGGCTGCACCCCGGTTACTTTTTCTGATTCATCCGGTTACATCTACGATGAAAAGGGCGTTGACCGCGAGAAACTTGAATACATTATGCAGCTCAAGAATGTCCGCCGTGGCAGGGTTAAGGAATACGCTGAGAAGTATCCCGAAGCTGTTTACACCCCTGTTGATCCTGATCAGGAATTCAATCCGCTCTGGAATCACAAAGCAGACTGCGCTTTCCCTTCCGCAACCCAGAACGAAATCAACGGCAGGGATGCATCAAATCTCGTTGCTAATGGCGTGCGTGTCGTCTCCGAAGGTGCGAATATGCCGACCATGCCTGAAGGTATCGAGATTTTCCTTGATGCCGGAATGCTTTATGGTCCCGGTAAGGCCGCCAACGCCGGTGGTGTGTCCGTTTCAGGTCTCGAAATGAGCCAGAACAGTATGCGCCTCAATTGGCCCCGCGAGGAAGTGGATAACCGTCTCAAGCACATCATGCATAATATCCACAAGTCCTGCATGGATACTGCCGAGCATTACGGAACCCCGTTCAACTATGTTAACGGTGCGAATATCGCAGGTTTTGTAAAAGTAGCGCAAGCCATGCTTGATCAGGGTGTTGTATAAAAGTGTTGAAAAGCAGCTATCTGCTGCGTTGCTGCGCCCCAGTCAGAAACTTACATACGTTTAGTATGCAGCGTTCCTGACTGGGGCTTGCGCCTTGCCTCTCACTATTTTTGAACATTTTCAATGCGGGGCATCTTTTATGGAAGACAAAATGACATTTATGGGTGGGCAGAGCCGCCAGTTCAGCCTTTACCATGACCTTATGCAGGTCAAAGTGCGGGATATCCTGCTTATTTCCAGCCCTTATGATGCTTGGGTTATGGAGGAAGACAGCCGTATTTCTGAACGGATTGTCAGCGAATACCGAGGGTTGAACCTTAGTCGACCTCCGCGGCTGACTTGGGTTTCCAATATTGAAGAAGCACTTGAATTGCTTGATGTTCGTTTTTTTGATTTGGTCATTTTGATGCCCCATCTGACCAATATGAATTGTTGTGACATGGGCCGCCGTATCAAGGACAAAATTCCCGGAATTCCGGTGGCGATGCTGGCCCATAGCCAGCTTAATGTAGCGGAAGAAGTCTTTTGTGATGGTACCGACAGCCAGTTTGTCTGGTCCGGCGATGCTGAACTTCTGGTTGCCATGGTTAAAAATCTCGAAGATTTGCTTAACGTGGAGCACGATACTTCCGAGGTCGGGATCAGGGTAATTATTGTTGTGGAAGATTCACCCCGCTATCTGGCTTCATTTTTACCTATCCTATATAAAGAACTGGTGCGCCAGACGCAGGCCGTCCTTGAAGAAGGATTGAACTCCGAACACCGCTTGTTAACCATGAGGGCTCGTCCCAAGATTCTCGTGGCCCGTACTTATGAAGAGGCCATGGTCCTTTTTGAGAGGTACGAACCGTATATCCTGGGTATTATTTCTGATGTGCGCTTTCCGCGCATGGGTATGCTGGACGGCAACTCCGGTATCGAACTCTTGAAGACAATCAAAGAGCACAGGGATGATATCCCATTACTGCTGACCAGCAACGAGCCGGAAAACAGGAAGCGCGCTGAGGCCTTGCCTGCCTGCTTTGTTGATAAGAATTCACCGGACCTTATGTCCGAGGTGCGCAAGTTTGTAATCGAACATCTGGGCTTTGGTGATTTCATCTTCCGTGATCTGGAGGAAAATGAAGTGGCCCGTGCTTCCAGTCTTTATTCTTTGGAAAAGTGTTTACGTACCATTCCAGAGAATATTTTTATGCAGCATTGCATGAACAATGATATTTCCCGTTGGTTTTACGCCCGGACCGAAATAACCCTTGCTAATAAAATCCGTCCACTTCGCAAAATGGATTTCCCGGATGTGGAAGCACACCGCAAGCATCTTCTTACTTTGATCCGGGAAAGACGTTTGCAGCGTCAGCAGGGTGTCATCGTTTCGTTCAACCCCAAAGATTTTGATCCTGATACGGATTTCCTGAAAATCGGTGCCGGTTCTCTGGGCGGTAAAGCGCGAGGTATGGCCTTCATCTGCTCTATGTTGGCCCGTAATTCATGGCTGCACGACAAGTATCAGGATATTGTTATTACTGCACCGCGTACTTTGACTATCGGAACATCTGGTTTTGATGATTTCATGGAGTTAAATGACCTTTCCTATCTCGCTACTACCGACCTTGAGGATTCCAAAGTCGCCGGGATTTTCAGGGATGCTTTCTTTCCGGGATGGATTGAGGCGCAGCTTTGGGCATATTTGCAAGAGATCAAATATCCGCTCTCAGTACGTTCTTCCAGTTTGCTTGAGGATGCCCAGTATCAGGCTTATGCAGGGTTGTATCAAACTTATATGATTCCCAACGACCACCCTGATATCGAGCAGCGCTTGAGGCAGTTGGTTGATGCTATCAAACTTGTTTGGGCTTCTACTTATTATAAGGCACCTAAATCTTTTTCCCAGCGGGTAAATCAGCGCACGGATGAGGAAAAGATGGCGGTCATTATTCAGGAAGTCGCCGGGCAGCAGTATGACGATTACTATTTCCCGGCAATTTCCGGGGTAGGGCAGTCTTACAACTATTATCCTTTCGGTAAGATGAAGCCCGAACATGGCGTGGCAACGATCGCTTTGGGCATTGGTAAGTCTGTGGTGGACGGCGAACAATGTATCCGCTTTTCGCCTAAATATCCCAAGATCCTGCCACAGTGCCCCACTTTGCAGGGCTCGCTCAAGAATGCCCAGACTTCATTTTACGCCCTACGCATGGGTAATGGTGAGTTCTATGAGATTCACGGTGACGCAAATCTTGAAAAGCTGGATATTGCCGATTTCGAAGAGACTGTTCCTGTGCAGCGACTGGCTTCCACCTATCTGGCAGAGGAAGGGCGGATCAGGGATAGTGCCGCTATCCCCGGACCTAAAGTCATCCTCTTTGCTCCGGTACTTAAGCATAAGCTGCTCCCGCTTCCGGGCGTGCTGACTGATGTGCTTAAGCTGGCGGAAAAGGGTATGGGCGGTCCGGTGGAGATGGAATTCTGCATCAATATTTTTGAAGACGGCCGCAAGCCGGAATTCAACCTTTTACAGCTCCGACCCATGAGTGCGCGGGCCGATCTTAACCGTATTGAGATTACCGAACAGGAAGTTAAAGAAGCCGTCTGTGTTTCCAGTCATGCCCTCGGCAATGCGGAGAAAAATGATATTGTTGATCTCCTTATTGTACGCCCTGATTGCTTTGATGTTGCCAAGACACGTCAGATAGCCATGGAAATCTCCGCTATTAACGGTCAGCTTATCAAGCAGAAGCGCAAATACCTATTGGCCGGTCCCGGACGCTGGGGCTCGGCTGATCATTGGCTGGGCATCCCGGTAGAGTGGCCTGATATCTCAAATGTGTCTGCCATCATTGAAACTTCCAGCGAATCGCTCAAGGTTGAACCTTCGCAGGGATCACACTTTTTCCACAATATTACAACGCTTGGTATTAATTATCTGATGGTTCTGGATAAGCCCGGTAACCGTATGAATTGGGAATGGTTTGAGAGTCAGCCGACAATTGAAAAAGGGGAATTCATCAGCCATCTGCGCCTGCCTGCCCCGGTTATTCTGAAAGTTGACGGGCGAAGCTCGCAAGGAGTCATACTTCCGGCTAAAGGAAGTGAAGATTATTGCCTACTTCGAGAGTGTATTGCGGAATAATTTTCCATAATTACGCCCATCACTTTTTATTAAGTTCAAAAAAATAAGACTTTTACGGGCTTGAATTTTCAGGCCCTTTTCTTTTGCTTAAAATTTATAACACGTTAGCATGGAAGTTGGCATCGCTAGTGCATGATTTTAGGCATGACTAACATGAACAACAATATGAAGCGCATGAACTTCGGTTCCAATGCCTTGAAGTTATTGGAAAAGGTTGAGGGGCAAAATTCTGACAGTGTCCAAAGTCTGGATGGGGTTATTAATCAGGCTTTTGACACTAAGTTCGACTTTATCGAACGTCAGAAGGGGGAATTTGTTATCTTTGCTCCTAAGGGTCGGATCAGCAATGTAACTGTGAAGTTCTTTAAGGATAGAATCTATAGGGCAGCTTCAGAACAGCGCTGTAAGGTCATTATCAACCTCAGGTATGCTACTCTGATTGACAGTGTAGGTCTTGGAGTATTGATCAATACCCATAAGGTGGCAGACCAGCATGGTGGAATGGTTGTATTTACTGATACACCGGAAAGGATCATAAAGAACATGAAGATGTTGTACATGGATCGTTTTCTTAATTTCGCACCTGACATGAAGCATGCAGTACAGATGATGGACCGGTAAGGTCGTTTTAAAAGATACTGATAAACCCCGGCTCTGATTGTTTAGAGCCGGGGTTTGTTATTTATGGCAAATTACTATTGACGGACTGGTGAAGCCCAAATGAAAGTTTTTGGGGTTAAGCCGCTGGAGAAAGATTGTCCTTTTTCTCGGTTTCAAGAGCAAAGTCTACCACAGTAGGAAGCTTTGCCCCGGTCGATCTTTACCCAAGGGGCCGGGTTCTGATTGAAAAGGTCCGAAGTTGCCCCGTTTAGGCTATTTCGAAAAAACACAGTTAGACTTATTTATATAATAACTTGATTTGTGCCTGCTTTGCATGCAAATAAAGATTGATTTTTCATACATATAATAATGTTTATTTAGTCACTTAGAAAAAAATATTTAGCTCTTTTTATATATGAGTTCAGCAAATACTGTAAAAATTGACTATGTTGACGGTGTCCGTTTCAGGAGGGGGGTAGTAGCTGCAGCGAGCAAGCTTATAGCCAATTCCCCGCACCTCGATGCTATTAACGTTTTTCCCGTTCCGGACGGGGATACCGGGGCCAACATGGCCGGCACCATGCGCAGCATCGTAAGTTCCACCGGGAAATCCGTGGAGCGTTCCATCGAAAAAATGACTGCACTCATTGCAGATTCCGCCCTTGATGGGGCCAAAGGAAACTCCGGTGCTATTCTGGCCCAGTTCCTTTGTGGATTCGCTGAGGGTGTGAAAGATATGCCCAAGCTTTCTCCTGCCGATTTTGCAAGGGCGGCCTCTGTGGCAGCCAAGCGTTCCTGCGAGGCAATCTCTGAACCCAAAGACGGAACCATTCTTAGTGTTATCCGTGATTGGGCTGCTCACCTGCATGCAAATGGCGATAGCTATCGCGATTTTCATCATCTTCTTTCCGATTCTCTCGAATACGCACGTAACTCCGCAAAGTGTACCACCGAAAAGC
>DDLU01000227.1 GCA_002340305.1 Desulfovibrio sp. UBA2564 | reverse complement strand
TAGACGATGGGGACGCATCTCAAATATGCACCTGCTTCACTATGGCCTATTAGCGTGAAGCCGGATTTATGGTACGACCTGTCTGGCTGAAGGTCGTTTTTACTGATGGCGTCCCCAAGGGGATTTGAACCCCTGTCGCCGGCGTGAAAGGCCGGTGTCCTGGGCCAGGCTAGACGATGGGGACGCATCTGTATAAAAGACCCGCTTCAGATACCTGATAGGTGAAGCGGGCGAAATTTGGCTGGCTGGGACACAAGGACTCGAACCTTGATTAACGGAACCAGAACCCGTCGTCCTGCCAATTGAACGATGTCCCAGCAGCGAAAAAGAGGTATATGTAGATTATCTTTTGCTGTCAACAAAAAAATAAATCTTTTTTGGAAAAAGTGAAGGGGGGAGGTTCTACCCCTTCCCCGCCAAACAAACCGCATACTGAAAAAATCCCTTCTTAGTAATAGCCTTATCAATTTGCAAAGCCTGCGTCAGTAAAGGGGAATCTTCTTCGATATTCATCAATATATCATTTAGCGCGGTGTGATAAATTGTTCCCCCGGTAGAGATGATTTTGGGATTCGGCAGCAATTCCTTGAGAGCGGGGATGATTGATGCCGAGTCTGCGGCCTCGGATGGATCGGCGGCGATCATTTTTTCTAGGGACGGTCTTTCTACTAGACGCGGTATCCTTCCACCTTGTGGGTGATTGAAAATTTCAGGCGCGAGGTTCTTGCGGAAGAAATTTATGTGCTCCAATTCCTCTTCCGACCATTGAAAGCGGGTGCTGCCTATGAAATCGTTCATGTAGAACAGTCCTCCCGGACGCAGGCAGTCGTATGTCCGGGCAATGCCATCACGGGAATTGAACATGTGATGTAGGGAGTTATCCCAGTGGATGAGGTCGAATTTTCGCGGCTGATCTTCGAAAAAATCTTTGTTGAAGACTGTTATCTTGTCGCTTAGCCCTGCTTTTTCGAATCTTTGCCACGCCAGTTCGCAATTTTTCGCGCTTAATTCGTAAAGATAGAAATGATCGACCAGTCCTTGTTTTACAAATTCCAGTTCCTTATGGGCACCGCCGCAACCGATGGACAAAGCTTCGTCGAATGATTCTCCATCCAGTATCTCTTTGATGAGCTTGATGGGGCCTTCGCTTACTCCGGTTAAATTTTCACCGCATATCATTTTATTGATGTGCCCGATGATTCGCGGAGATTTCCACCAGCGGTCACGTTGGTGAGTGACTTGGGCGCGGTGTTCATCCCAATGTTGCCCGATAGCTTTGTCGATCTGTTTTTTGCTCATGAAAATTTTGGTATGAAGTAATGGTTATTATGTATGGATCGCCTAAACACAGCTGAACTATTAACCTGAGCTTATGGTCACAACCGGGTTAGTATTTCATCTCATCGACCATTTTTTCGAAAATCTGTTCTTTATTCATTTCATCCACGATCAGTTTAAGGCGATTGCGCTGCCTTTCAGGCATATCATTGCGTACAAAGATATATTGCGGTCTATTCTTTTGCACGTAGATAGGTTCGCCGAAGTCGTCGGCAGTCATGTCGAGCTTATGCAGCCAGTAGTAGTAAGCCGGTTCTGAAAATACGGCCCCTTGGATTTCCTGCCTTTTTTTGAGCATGGATATCATAGCCTTGTATTCCGGGATTCTATGAATTTTTCGTGGAAGGGTATCCAGTTGGGGGTAGGATGCGGAAAAGTGGTAGAGAATATTTGTGCCGGTAAAGTCTTTCAGCTCTTTCAGGTCTGACCCTTTTTGCGGAACAATAATGACATTTATATGAAATTGAACCGCAAGTTTGTCCCCGGCTTCAAGCGCATTCGCATGGGGCTGAGATGATAGCAGGTCCAACTTACCGCGTTTAAGCATGCGCAATTGTCTAGAGAATGGCAGTATCTCATTACTGAAAGTTGATCCACTGCGCCTGCCCAGTTCCTGATGAAGGTCGTAAACCATGCCCTGCCGATTTCCTTGTCCATCAATCCAGCCATAGGGAGGCAGGTCCATGGTGCCAATACGCAGTTCTCCTGCATACGCATGTGGCAGCATGATTAGCGTCAGCAACATGGCTGAAGCACATATGGAAATTAAATTTCGGACTTTCATGGCTTTAAGATTATTATTTATAAACGTTAGTACACGTTTTCCACATTTTCTTTCGTAAACAATATTGGTTAGATCATTTTTTAAGGCTGATGCGAGTTTAAAAAGTCGATTACGTTTGACTCCTGAATGGCTGGGCTGAAGAAAAAACCTTGTAGTGCGTCACATCCCAATGATTTTAGCTTTCTGTATTGCTCAAGGGTTTCAACGCCTTCAGCAACAGTTTGCATTTCAAAGCTTTTCGCCAGAGATTGGATAGCTGTTACAATTTTCATATCCTTAGTGCTTTCTGGGAGTCCCCGGATAAATGACTGGTCTATTTTCAGTACATCAATCGGTAATTCTTTCAGATATGACAAAGAAGAATATCCGGTGCCGAAATCATCAACCGCCAGAGATATACCCGCTTCTGAGAGGTTGTTGAGTTGGTTGATGGTTTTTTCTATGTCTTTCATGATTGCAGATTCTGTTATTTCGAGTTCAAGGTTATGGGTGTCGATTTTTGTTTCGGAGACAATATCAAGTACGCTTTCAGCAAGTCTGGATTGCTGGAATTGATTAAATGATAAATTGACCGACATTTGTAGATTATAACCCTTTTTTTGTTTTAACTCACGGGTAAAAATGCATGCCTTTTTGAGAACCTGTTCACCAAGCGGATGAATCAGGCCTATGTTTTCGGCAAGGGGTATGAATTCGGCTGGGGAAATGATTTGGCCATTGGGTTTTATCCAGCGGACCAACGCTTCAAGACCATACACTTTTCCAGTACTGGTTTTAATTTTGGGCTGGTAGTAGACCTCCATTTCATTGTTTTCAATGGCCTTTCTAAGGCTGTTCTCCAGGGACAGTTTATGGCGGACTTCCTGATGCATTGAACGGGTAAAAAGCTGGAAGGAATTTTTGCCTGATTGTTTAGCCCGGTACATTGCCATATCGGCATTTCTAATTAACGTGTCAGGGTCCTTACCGTCTTGAGGGTGTAAAGCTATTCCGACTGAACTTGTTACGACAATATCATCACCGCCGATGGAAAAGCTCTCAGACATTTTCTGGGTAATACGGTGCGATAGATGGACGACTTCTTCAGTGCTATGGACATTTTCCATCATGATGAGGAATTCGTCTCCGCCCATACGGGCAATGGTATCTTCTTCCCGTAGAATATTTTTTAATCGTTTAGCGCATTCCCGGAGTAAATTATCGCCGTGGGCGTGTCCGAGGGAATCATTAACCTTTTTGAAATCATCAAGGTCTATGAAGAGTAAGGCTACTTTGTTACCGCTCCTTTTGGCATGCGAAAATGCAACATCAAGGCGGTCTTTAAGCAATGTTCTGTTCGGCAATCCGGTCAGGGCATCATGGGTTGCCTGATGCAAAATATGCTCTTCGGATGCCTTCATTTCAGTAATATCCCTGAAAACGGCAACATAATGTGTTGCTTTTCCGTCAGTGTCGGTGACAGCACTTATGGACAACCTTAGAATATATGGTTCCCCGGATTTGCGCATATTCCAGATTTCTCCGGCCCACGCCCCTTCGGAGTTCAGTGCATCCCAGAGTCTTTTATAAAAGGCTTCGTCATGGCGGTCGGATTGCAGAATTCGTGTATGTTGCCCTATTGACTCATTCCGCGAATATCCTGTTATATCAGTAAAGGCCTGATTGATATCGATTATGATTGCATCGGTATTTGTTATTACAATGCCTTCCAGTGAGTTTTTGAAAACTTCAGCTGCAAGTTTCAGTTCATGTAGGGCAGCTTTTTTTTCTACAGATTCACGTGATAATTTCTTCTTGAGCAGAGATTGTGTCTCACGAAGATGCGACTCTATACGTTTGCGTTCAGATATATTCTGAATGCTTCCGGTAAGCTTGATGATGTCTCCCTTTTCATAAACTGCCCGGCCTTTTGTCCGTACCCAGATGTTGTTGCCTTTGGCAGTTATGAGTTGGAGTTCAAGGTCGTAATTTTCGCCATTTTCAACCAGTTTTGCCATGGCCTTTTCAAGTTCAGCTTGAGAGTCCTGAGAATAAAAATTTATGGCGAAAGACATTTCCAGAGGGGAGGCAATAGATGTTTCTACCGGTAATTCATGAATTTCGAATACCTGCCTTGTCCAGTAGATTGAATTATCACGAAGGTCCATTTCCCAGCCGCCGACGTCTGCAAGGCTTTCAACCTCTCTCAGCAAAGCTTCACTTCGGGCTAAAATTTCCTTTTGCTGTTCAGTTTCCGTCACATCACGAGCAATACCGTTGAAGGAGATTATTTCTCCTTCATCGTTGCGTATAGCGTTGATGGTCCACAGCATGGTATAAACCTCTCCGCTAACGTTGATTTGGCGGTTGACGTAGGAAAAAGAGGTCTCCGCGCTTGCTACCCACTGGGTAAAGGCTTCATGAGTAGACTGCCTGTCCTCAGGATGCACAAAGTCCAACGCGGGACGGTTAAGGCAATCTTCAGCTGAAAGGCCGAAGTATTTTTGGCAGGATGAACTTAAAAATGTGAAGTTACCGGAGGCATCTACTTGAGTAATGAGATCGTCTGTAGAGTTGACAAAAGAGCGAAGTTTAAATTCACTTTCAATCACAGCCTGTTGTGCCTCTTTCAGTGCGGTAAGATCAGTGTGGGCACCAATCAGGCGTATCGGTTTTCCAGAGTCATCACGAACTGCCAAACCACGGCAACGCACCCATACCGTTGAGCCGTTGCTGTGGCGATATCGTACAATTTGGTCGTATGGATAATTCTCATCTGCGCAATGTTTATTGAAATTCTCCAAAGCCTTTTCCAAGTCTTCCGGAAAAATCAAATCCTGCCATTCTGAAACCAGATGCTTTTTGGACTTTGGATCAAAGCCAAGTAGCTCCCAGAACCGGGGACTCATCCATTCATTCTCGGGATTTTCCAAGTCCCAATACCAAAGACCATCGTTGAATCCTAATTCGAAAAAGAGAATGATATCAGAGTGGGTTTTGGTTAGCCAGTCGAGTTCTTGTTTTAAATAGTGGTCGTTGTCGGGCATTGTTCCGTTTTGGTTATTTTATTTAACAGTGCCTACTGATCACATCGTAAGCTGAATATAGAGTTAAATTTAATTTTATTCAGGAGGTAGTCTTCTGTCAGTTGAAAATTAATCTAAACAATCTGTGCACGCAACCTTTTGTAAAAAAATATAACTGCCCGGTTTAGGCGGGGCATTACCTGTTGCATCTTTTGTGTTCAGGTGAGCAATGCTAGTGCTGGAATTGTTCGGTGGAGGTGGGACAATGCTGGTTTTTGCTATAAAAATTAAAAAGCCCGATTCTTGCGAATCGAGCTTAGAAATTTCGTGGCGTCCCCAAGGGGATTTGAACCCCTGTCGCCGGCGTGAAAGGCCGGTGTCCTGGGCCAGGCTAGACGATGGGGACGCATCTTGAATATGTACCTGCTTCACTATGGCCTTTTAGCGTGAAGCCGGATTTTTACGTAGACTTGGTCTGGCAGTTCAAGCCTTTTTTTGAGTGGCGTCCCCAAGGGGATTTGAACCCCTGTCGCCGGCGTGAAAGGCCGGTGTCCTGGGCCAGGCTAGACGATGGGGACGCATCTCA
>DDLU01000022.1 GCA_002340305.1 Desulfovibrio sp. UBA2564 | reverse complement strand
GCCGCCGGAGGCGAAATGCGATTATTCGTAAAAGCGAGTTAGCGCATCATATCTAAATTAATACCAGTTCATCCTGACGGGTAGCGCGTTCGAGTTCTTTCTTGAAATCTTTGCGCCACTTGGGTCCGCCGATGAGTTCCGCCATGTACTCCACAGTGTGCAGTACACGGTTTTGCTTTTTCAAATTATGCATGTTGCGTTTGATACCAACTTTACAGGACGGACATCCGACTAGTACCGGGGTTTCCTTGCCATGTCCCTGAAGATCATTCTTGAGTTGTCCGCCTTTGCGGTCACGCAGCTTGTTGTAGATTTCAGGGCTGGTGATGGAACCGAGACCGGATTCACCGCAACAGCCGGGGGAAAGTGTTACATCAGCACCAAGCATGTCTGCAACTGCTTTTCGATACATTTCCGGGGCCTTGTTCTTTTTCACATCTGTCCATTCTGTATGGCAGGAAGCGTGGTAGATCACATCCCTTGCCGCGCCGGATGTGTTGAAATTGAGGCTGCCGGGATTCTGGAGCAGATACTGAACTGCATCACTGCGGTTAAGTTCATAACCAAGCTCCCTGAATTCGTAGGATTCAAGGGATTCACGACAGGTTCCGCAGGCGGTGATCAGGGTGGAAACTTTCATACCTGCAATGGAGGCCTTGGCAATACGGTACTGAATATCACTGATATTACGGTGACGGTTGGTGTTGTATGCTTCAACACAACCGCTCGCCAGCAGCGGATAACCACAGCAGAGATGTTTGGCAGGCATAGCCACGTTCACGCCGGACTTGAGCAGCAGGTACAGGGTCGCCATACCGATGTCCTTGGAAAACAGGGACGCGCCGCAACCGGGGAAGTAGTAAACACTGTCCGGTGCCGGGGTGTTTTGCAGGAACATGGAACCTTTGTCGAGATTGATAGTCTCGGACAGGTTCTTGAAATCCATTGCCGGAGTCTTGCTGGAGATTATGGGCGACTCGATGCGTCTACGCCAGTGACCGGGAATGAGACCGATGGCCTTGGATTGCAGGCCTGCAGACAGGGACAGGAATTTGGCTGCCTTGGGCAGTCTTCCCTGCGGGTCCTTGGCTATGAAATTAAGGGCCGCACTCTTTATGGGGTGTCCGCCGGTTCCTTTATATTCGAGAAAAGAACGGATTTGCAGGGCGGCCCCGGCAGAGTCAATCTTGATGGGGCAGACAGAAGTGCAGCGTCCGCAGGCGGTACAGTGCTCCATGAGCTTACGCAGTCTGGTCATCAGATCCGGTGAAGGCTCACCGCGTTGGACTTGTGAATAGTAGATAGCCTCAATGAGTGCACCCAGCGCAATGTTTTTGTTGCGCGGGTGGTACATGAGCCCTTTTTCCGGGAAGAACATGGGGCAGACCTGCTTGCATTTTCCGCAACGGGTACAGGTCTGGATGTTCTGGAGCAGCTCCATTAGATGTTCTTTATCCTTAATGGCTGTCTTGTTCAGGTCATTGATGAGCCTGTTGAACGAAAACGTGTATGCCGGAGAAGGAAGATTCCTGCGGGTCAGCTTACCGGGGTTAAGGATGTTAAGTGGGTCAACCTTGAGTTTATACTCTTTGATGGCCTCGATTTTTTCCTCGGAAAGGTAGTCGATTTTTGTGATACCAATTCCATGTTCACCGGAAACTTCACCCTTGAGTTTAAGAACTTTTTTGAACACATCATCAACTGCTTCGTGAGCAGAGTGCAGCATATCCGGGTCGTTGGAGTTGACCGGGATGTTTACGTGACAGTTACCGTCACCCGCATGCATATGGTTGGCAATTATGATGCGTTGTTCCTTAAGCTTCTTGAGTATTTTGTTGATTTTGGAATCCAGCTTGGGAAATTCTTCGCGCAGCTCCTGAAAGAGGTAGTAGACCTGACTTTCAAGTTCCTGATCACTCATGTCCTTGCCTGTGATCTTGCCCTTGAGGATGTTTGTTGTCCTTTCAAGGGCCAGCTCAACTTTTGGTTCCTCAATGGGAAATCCGTGCAGTTCTTTAACAGAAAGCAGGGAACGGCGGTAGATTTTTGCAAGGTAGATCAGGTTCAGGTCTTCAAGGAAGTCTGAGAAATCCGGGATAACTTCAAGGGGAATAACGATATCTTCGTTAACCTTAAAACCGGATGTGCGTTTCGCAATGGCGGAAAGCTTGTGGCGGTCCTCCCAAAAAAGTTCTGCTTCCTTATCATCCCGTGCAGCAAAGATATCCACGCCGTCATAAGGTTGGGCAATGGAAAGAATAGTGTCCACTGCACCTTGTAGTGCTGCCTCATCGTCAGAATCCAGTTGCAGAATGAGTACGGAAATGGGATCGCCTTCGTACTTTTCAGATTTTTTGACGTACTTGATGGCCTGTACGTATTTGGGGCCGAACTCTTCGAGGGCGGAGATTTTTACAAGATCGCCGTCTTCGCGGATGGTGTCGCGCAGGGCAACAACATCTTTAATGACCAACATAGCGTTGCGCATGGAGCGACCGAAGAATTCAAGGCAGAGTACGCGGGAGTTGCCCGGCTTGGGATAGAGTGCGAAGCAGCACTCAGTGATGATGCCGTCGACACCTTCTTTTTGCACACCGGGAAGTCCGCCGAGGTACTTGTTGGTAACGTCCTTGCCGAGTCCGGTGGAGCGGATTTCTTCGGCGGTAAGCTCGATGGTATCGATGAGGCTGCCTTTGGAATCAAAAATTTCAAAGGATGCGTCTTCATTGGCGAAAATCTTGTGTCCGGGATGGCCCTTGCGGCGTATTTCAATGAGTTCGCCTTTAGGCATGACCATCGTGTAGCTAATGATGTTGTCGATGGTGCAGCCATATTCAAAGGCAAAGGGACCACCGGAGTTTTCGGAAATGTTACCGCCGAGGGATGAGCCTGCCTTGGAGGCCGGATCCACTGTGAAGAGCACGCCTTCCTTGTCCGCAGCCTTGATAGCGTCAAGAGTGATGACTCCGGCCTGGGCACAGAGAGTCATGGTCTCGGTATCGACGGACAGGATTTTCTTGAAGCGGGCAAGTGAGAGTACTGCTGTACGGTCCAGAGCCGGGATAGCTCCCCCGGTTGCTCCGGTGCCTCCGCCGCGGGGAATCAGACCGAATTGCATTTCATTAGCTAGGCGAACAATAGCACGGACCTGCTCGGTATCTTCAGGGAAGAGAACTGCGATGGGAAGTTCAATACGCAGGTCAGTAGCGTCAGTTGCGGATTGCACAACAGTGTGCGGATCAAGGCCGATACAGTGTTCGGGCAAGATTTCCTTCATCTTTTCGACGAATCTGTTGCGGAATTCCATGTCCGCGTCCTGCTTGAGCCAGAAATTTTCTACTGAGCGGGTCAAGCGCTGCGGATACTCGCCGGAAAGGGTCGGGCGCGCAAGAGTCAGGGTGCGTGATACTGATTTGCGAACCAGTTCAGGATCAATAAACGGGTTGTAGCGCACGAGGAAAAGCTCGGCTGCGATGCTTTCCGCAAGGGTGCGCACATCTTCAGGCCAGCCTTTAAATTCAAAAGGATCAAGACCGAGTACACGCTGCAAAAGTGCTTCGGCGGGAATGGAAATATGAGGACCTAACTGAGGCATAATGTCGTACCGTGAATTGTTTGTGTTTTTACAGGAAGGCAGAACACCCTCCTGTGAGGAAAAATGGAATATAGAGACCACTGATCTTAAAATCAAGCAACAATTTTGCAAAATATTGAGTATTTTCAGTCTCAATATTTAATAAATTATTTTCTAATTCTCTGAATTTGTTATTGATATTTTGAGATACAGAGGATTAAGAAATGCAAAATAGTTTTTGGATATCCAGCGTAAGTCATTATTAGCGCGTATGAGCGGGGGACTTATTAAAATGGGCCGGACCTAGACAGATATAATGGCGGTCCCGCCGATTGTAAAGGTCTGTGTGCGTTTAATACTTGACAGAAATAGTGTGGTTGAATGATTATTTCTGCCTCATCATTTCTCACAACTAATCGTTTTAAGAACTTCATTTCGAAATTCGTAATATAAATCTCAAAAATTAATAAATTTGAAAAAGAGAGGGTCTATTAATGATCGGTGACGATTTTGCAGAACTCAAACTTTTTATCACCGGCCCCATCCTTCTGCGTGACGAAGTACGTAAAGCAGGGCTTTTACCTGAATTCGGGCACCGCGATGCCGAGAACCCGAAGCGTTTTGAACCAATCATGCGCAATCTCAAGACTATTGCCGGAAATCCGGAAGGATACACCCCGGTAATTTTCAACGGTTCCGGCACCAACGTGCTTGAGGCTTCCATCCGCTCGCTGGTTGCTGATTACGATAAAGTTCTCAATGTATCCGTTGGTGCTTTCGGTGATCTCTGCCACAAACTGGCGGTCGTTAATGGCAAGAACGCCGTGCAGCTTAAATTTTCTTACGGAAGTGCTATCGATCTGGAAAAACTGGAAGAAGCTCTGAAAGAACATAAGCCGAATGTCGTGACTTTCACCCATAACGAAACATCAACTGGGGTTATCAATGATGTCGTTGCGGTTTGCGAAATGATCCACGCTCATGGAGCGGAATCAATCATCGATGCTGTGTCCATTTTTGGTGGAGCACCTACTTTTATTGATGAGTGCAAGCCGCTCATGTATTGCACCTCCACCCAGAAGTCTCTCGGGCTGCCTGCTGGATTCGGTATTGGTTTTGTCTGCGAGAAGGCAATGCAAAAAGCTGAGACCGTTGCCAACCGCGGTTACACCACTGACATTATTGCGCAGATGGGTAAGGCAAAATTGAATCAGACTTTGACCACGCCTAACGGCACTCTTGCTAACCAGATGTGCGTGCAGCTCGACTATATAGTTAATGAAGAAACCGTGGAAGGTCGCTTTAAACGTCACGAAGATATGCGCGCCATTGCCCACAAGTGGGCAGAGACAATGGACGGCTATGAACTTTTCGCGCAGGAAGGTTTCCGTTCCCCCAGTTTGACCACCTTCAAAACTCCTGCACATATGACAATCGATAAGCTCAAGGAAGTGAAGGAACTAATGCGCGGTCACGGCTACCTCTTCGATCCCGGCTACGGCAAAATCAACAAGGAACTTGAGGAGCAGGGTGAATCCCCTATCTTCCGCGTAGGCCACATGGCTGATATTCAGCCGGAAATGCTCGCGGAGTATCTTGAGGTTCTTGGCAGGGTGTTGAAGCAGTATTAACTAGAGACTATAGATATACGGCGATTTGAAGCCCTGATCTGTTTTCAGATCAGGGCTTTTTTAGTGTCTGATTTTTTTTGTTTTATATGAAATAATATATTTATTATTATGTCTAAAGAATTTCTAGAATAATCCGATGTTGCAAATGTTGATTGTGGCTATAGTGATTAACTTTTAATTTGGAGTTTGTAATGAAATTCGTAAAAATTATGTTTGTGGCTTGTGTAATTTCTATTTTGATGTCTACTGCAGCTTTTGCCGGAAGCGGGAAGGCTATAATGCCGCATTGGCTTGCCCAACATAATGGGCATCAAAATATTCAG
>DDLU01000223.1 GCA_002340305.1 Desulfovibrio sp. UBA2564 | reverse complement strand
CCCCATCCCCTTCAGAAACTTTCAATAAGCTTCGCTCTTTTTTTAAACCCATCCTTAATTCAACTCTTTGCTTTTTTTATCAAGACGATTTAATAAGTTCCATCAAAACCATAACAACTAAAAGGTTTTGGGATTCTTAACCCCTTTTGCAAAAAGGGTTAAGGCCCCCGGCAGGGCCGCCGGAGGCTACAGTCATTAAATAACAAAACATGTTCAAGCTTCTTCTCTTCATAGCGATCCTGATCCTCATCTTCGGGTACCGCAAAAAACAAAAAATCAAAGGCGGCATCAACATCAATACCATTTTGATGGCTGCGTTGGCCGTTCTTTTTATCATTTCTCTGCTGACCAGATTTCAAAACTGACATTTCAATTTCTCATAACCTACCGATAACCATTATTTAATTTAGTTATTATAAATTAGATATATAAAAATTATCACATATAGTTTTTATATTTGATTTAAATTTTAAGATTGAAATTCAATCCCTAATAGGAGTAATCTGTACGAACTCAGGAATTGCTACTCCACTCACTCAAGACCTGAGTCAGGTTATCACATGACCTCTGTTGCTTAGAGCGGCTGCTTTTACCATGACTGCAGCCGTTCTATTTTTTTGTCCTATTGACCTTGCTGACGATTAAGATTATCGATAACCAATAATAGAGTTTATCAATTCAAAAATATTGAGTTTATTTTTTTAAAATCAATAAACAATATTACTCTTTTTCTACCGGCACGGAGTAATAAAAACAGACAGGATGCCCAACATGAGTACCGAGACTTTCACCCACCGGGACCTTTCCAATGTCACCGGAGTATCCGTTACTACCATCAAAAGTTACCGCAAAAAATTTCCCGAATTCTTTTTCATTGTCGGGCATGGCAAACCGCTGCGTTTTAGAAAAGGTGCGGACAAACTTTGTCTGCGCATCTGCGACCTTTTCAATAAAAACCTATCGGTAAAGCAAATTCGAGACAAACTTTTAACAGAATTTGAGTCAGTTAAAGAAGATCGTCAATTATCGGAAAAGAAAAAAAATACTCAGGTAAATAGTGATGATTTTGAAAAACTGGCTAAAACCACTACCCAGATGATGAACGGACTTGCGGCACTGGTAACAGCTCAGGCTAAAGCGGAGCAACGCCTTGCCCGTATGGAAAAATCTCTGAAAGAACTTGTTCAGGCACAATCTGCCGAACCTTCAGGTACCACTGAACTTCTTCAGGAAATCAAAAATATTCTAGCCAGTTCCAGAGGCTTGCAACAGCCAGAAAGAATTACTGCTAAAAAAGTAGTAACCATCAAAAAAGATAACGGTCAGGAAGAATCCTATGCACTTGATGCAGACACCTCTGCCATTGAGCCAGAAGCTGAATTCATGGAACTCCCGGTTGTTATCAATTCAGAAAGCGGGGAATTCCTCGGCCTGCCCGGTAAACCAGGCCATCCTTTTACTTTGCAGGAACTGGTCTATCTGGTCAGCAACCGTAAAGAATTAGGAGCATCTAAAGTATGGCATAAGCAGGGTGTGGACTGGGTGCTTGCTATTAAATCTCCTGATGGTCCGCTCTACGAACTGCATTTCAGCATGACCAAGACCCCTAAAGGTAATATTGTATCTTTTTTCAATAGGTTGGACATCAACTCTGAGTCATGCACCCATTCAGAAATTCTTTCCTTCTTCAAGGAAGTACGGGATTTGATTGATTCAATCTAATTTTGGAATTTTTTATGCGGATAGAGTTTGCATAAAGAATCCATAATCAGCTATTATCAGCTTGATATTCAATAATCCTTCACAATTATTGCCAATAATATCAATAAATTACCCTTTAAGCAGTAAAAATATAAACTCCCTGCTTATCAAGGGCTGTTATTTAAACTTCTTTTTCAAGGAGGAAACTACAGTGACCGCGCCAATTTTTAACTGCAAAAACGCTGACGATGTTCTGAAAGCTGTACGCGATTATAATATCAGTTTCGTACAGTTCTGGTTTGTGGACATTCTCGGAACACTCAAAAGTTTCCAGATTACCCCAAAGGAACTCGAAGCTTCTTTTGAGGAAGGAATGGGTTTTGACGGATCTTCCATTCTCGGATTCACCCGTATCGAAGAATCCGACATGATCGCCATTCCCGATCCCACAACTTTCCAACTTTGCTCATGGCGGCCCACAGACCGTCCTGTAGCGCGCATGTTCTGCGACATCCAGAACCCTGATAGTACTCCTTACGAAGGCGACAGCCGCTGGGTGCTCAAAAAAACTCTCGATAAGGCTGCTGAACGCGGTTACACCTACTACGTAGGACCCGAGCTGGAATTCTTCCTCTTTCAGGATGAAAAAGGCACCAAAATAATTGACCGCGGCGGTTACTTTGACGCTCCTCCGCTGGATCTCGGTAACGATGTCCGACGCGATATCATCTTTTCCCTTGAACAGATGGGCTACGATGTAGAATACAGCCATCACGAAGTAGCACCCAGCCAACATGAAATCGACCTGCGTTATGCGGAAGGTATGCGCATGGCTGACACCGCTATGACCTACCGCGTTATTGTTAAGGAAGTGGCCCGCAAACATGGCATTTACGCCACCTTCATGCCTAAGCCTATTTTCGGTGAAAACGGCTCCGGCATGCACGTACACCAGTCTCTGTTTAAAAACGGCCGCAACGTATTCTTCGATGCAAATGATGAATATCATCTCAGCCCTGAAGGTAAGAGCTACATTGCCGGTATCCTTAAACATGCACCGGAAATGACCTGCGTTACCAACCAGTGGGTAAACTCCTATAAACGTCTGGTTCCGGGATACGAAGCACCAGTCTACGTATCTTGGGCCCGTAAGAACCGTTCCACACTGGTCAGAGTGCCCATGTATAAACCCGGCAAGGAAAATGCCACTAGAATGGAATTGCGTTGTCCTGATCCGGCTGCCAACCCTTACCTATGCTTTGCAGTAATGCTGCAGGCGGGCCTCAAGGGAATCGACGAAGCTTACGAGCTTCCCGCACCCATCGAAGAAAACATCTTCGCCATGGACGGCCCTACCCTTGCCGAACACGGCATTACCGCCCTTCCCGGCAACCTTTACGAAGCAGCTGTAGCTATGAAAAACAGTGAAGTTGTCAAGGAATGCCTTGGGGAACACATTCACACCAATCTCTACAGGAATAAAATCAAAGAATGGGATAGATACCGCACTCAGATCACCGAGTACGAAATAGCCACCTACCTACCTGTGCTTTAATTACTGGCGAATTAAGCCCGGTCCATTAGGATCGGGCTTAATTTTTTCAAAAAATATCTAATACGCTTCGCGGCCTTGTCAGGAAAATTCCCATGTCTGAAATCACTTCTCTTAACGAACAATACAAGCTGGACTCTCTTGGTCTGCTCCCTGACTTCTGCTTGCAGGAAATATTTAACAGTGAAGTCAGTAATGCCGCAGCAGCGAAAATAATTATTCTTCTCTCAGATGAAACACGTGAAAAGGTACTCTCAAATTTCAATAGAATCAGGTTATTTAAAATAAAAATAATTATCGATAAGCTTGAAAAAGGAGAGCTTAAAATTCCATTTTCAAGATTCGAAAAGACCTGTGAAGATTTGATGGATCGTGTTCAAAATCTAAAAGAGAATGGCAAGATTCAAGTCCCGGCAATTAACTTTGATGAATCGTTTTTGAATAACATAGATGATCTGACAATTTTTTCAGATAACCTGCCCCGCTTCAATTTTTACCAGAACGACATCCACGATTTGATTTCATGGTGGAACCTTGCTGCAAAGAACATCAAATCCCTTTACGGTAAACGGGCACAGGCCGAAAATATTGTCCTCGAAAGACTGGATGACGAATTCAGCACCAATGTTTTTGCCCATTCTATTGATGATCTTAAGAAGAATATTTTCTTTGATAAGGCTACGCAGCTACATTCAGAAGCCTATGCTGCGTATGCAAAGCGTTTAGACTTAATAGAAGAATTTCTGCTGGAACTTTTGGATAAGAAAAACGACCGGGACTTCGCCGCAAGACTTGCTGCACACTTTCCAGACGATGATAAAATGCAGGGCCTTTTGCTAAAGAATGGCCCACTCTTGCTCATCCCGGCAGTCAAAGAAGAACTCCCGGCTGAAGATATTGCCATGAGTTTATACAAGCTGAAGCTTATTCATGAAGAGTTAAATATACGAGGCATCGAAAAACTAATACGGAACTCTGACAACAACTTTTTCATAAAAGGATTATCGATAAGTTCATCCCAAATGCCCCCAAATTATGCTCTAAAAATCATCAAGGAACGGAAAAAGTCAGACCTTGCAGATTTCGATACCAAGCTCAAAATGATCATCGATGCCGCCACCTGCATCCGGGAAGATTTAAGTACCTATATCATGCTCGAATTGATGAGCAGCTACACAGTTTATGATTTCGAAGAATAATCAAAAAAAAGTTTATATCAATCTCATATTTCAGCCGGGAAAACGCTCGGAAGTGGTCTCTGTTTTTGAGGAATTTATTGCGAAGAATTTGGGAATTGTGATTTAGAACTTTCTTGATCCCCTGTCAGCTATTGGCGTAGATAACAGGGAGTTTTTTCAAGATAAAAACCTATAAATATTTACTAAATATCTCTTTTGGAGCACTCCACTTTTTGGACTAAACTTGCAAAATCTTTTTCAACACTACTTGCAGTTATTGAGTATTTCTCAATAACTGATTCTGGGATCAATTCATCTTCATCAAAAACATTCTTAATGTACTTATTGATATTAGAAACAGTCACACCAAAAAGATCGGCCTTTTTTTTTGACTTACCCAAACTGTCTCTGATCCAAAACGTACTTCAACACGCACGCTTCCATCTGCTGAATTAAAAATATCGATACTTGAACTGGGGGCAGGAATAATATCACTCATAAATGTCCAAAACTCGCTTTCTTCAAAATCTTTTCTCTAAATAATCAAGCTTATATCTGACAGCGTAAGGGTTGGGATAGGTGTCGGCGATCTGTTCCAAAAGCTCAGCGGCACGCTTGTATTCATGACGGTCTTCATAGATATCAGCGAGCATGAATGCTGCTTCAGCATGGATATCTTCCGGGACTCCGTCCATTTTCAATAATTTTTCAAGCTCCGATTCCGCCCTTTCCCATGCCTGAATCAGAGTTAATGTGTGCGCCATTTCAAACAATGCACGGGCCTTGATTACGTTGTTATCAGTACTTTTGGCTATGTCATTGTAGGTATAGATGGCGAGATCATAGTTGCGAAGCTTGCGGAAACTCTCAGCCAGCATAGTCCGGCTCTCATCCAATCTTTCCTGCGACTGCCCAGCATATTCAAGGCTTTTTTCAAGTGCTTCAACAGCAGCTTTATACTGTCCGGTACGGATGTACATTTCAGCCAACTGGCGCTTCAAAGTGGAAGCCTCTTCCGGCTTATGTCCGAATTCAAGATACATGGCTTCAAGGATTGCTGCACCCCGGTCACTGTCATGGCGAACCTCGGCAGCGATCTTGACCAGATAGTTCCAAGCCTCAAGACGGTACTCGCCCTGAGGATTATCTTGCAGGTATCTTTCGAAACCTTTTTCGGAATCACTATAGAAACTACTGATAAAATTAGAACGAGCCTTATCGATAACTTCAGATCTATTATCATCCGGTTTATCGCACCCCTGCGCCATAAGCAGCAGGGATGCGATTATTACAATCAAGAATCTCTTCATTATGCGGATTCTTCGCCTTCAGGTTCGGAAGTTGGTTCTTCAGCAGCATCCTGAACAAGGTCAAAACCGACAGCATGATCACCGTCGTCCATACGCACAAGGCGTACACCCTGAGTTGCACGTCCAACCAGGGATACGTCTTTTACGCCCATACGGATAATCTTGTTACCGGAGGTCAGCAGGACAACTTCATCTTCCGGGGAAACCATGATGGAACCGAGTACCTTACCTGTCTTGGTAGTCACCCTCATGCTGATAATACCCTTACCGCCACGGGTCTGGATACGATGCTGTTCGATGTCGGTACGTTTACCGTAACCGCCTTCGGAGATGGTCAGTAACTGAACACGCTCTTCATCACCGGTCACAACACCGGAAACAACCTCGTCACCGGGGCGCAGGGCAATACCCTTAACACCGCTGGCTACACGGCCCATGGCTCTTGCATCCTGACAGCTGAAGCGGATGGAGGTACCGTTTCTGGTAACCAGTACAGCTTCAGAATCAGCACTGACTTCCTTAACGGTAATCAGTTCATCACCGTCTTTCAGGGCTACTGCACGAATACCTGACTGGCGGCAGTTACGGTACAGGGCGATGGAAGAACGTTTGATCATGCCGTTCTTGGTTACGAACAGGAAGAAGCATTCCTCTTCGAACTCACGCATGGTCATTGCGGTCGCAATAGTCTCATCCTTCTCAAGAGGCAGCAGGTTTGCGATATGCGCACCACGGGCAATACGGCTTGCTTCGGGAACCTGATGAACCTTGATTTTGAACATCTTACCCTTGGAAGTAAACAGCAGCAGGTACTGGTGGTTGGAGGTGGTCAGGAAGGTATGGATAAAGTCTCCATCCTTGGTCTGAACACCGGCAATACCTTTACCGCCGCGTTTCTGCTTCTGGTAATTGGAAAGCGGGGTACGCTTGATGTAACCACGTCTGGAAAGAGTGATAACCGCATCGTCATCGGGGATCAGGTCTTCGATATCGATATCGTCGGGGTTGTGGTCCATGAGGACAGTCTTACGCTCGGTAGCGTAGCTGTCTTTGATCTCAACCAATTCGTCACGGATAACACCCTTGAGGATTTCATCATTTTCCAGAATGGACTTGAAGTATTCGATCTTCTTGAGAATCTCAGCGTATTCTTCAAGCAGCTTCTCGTGTTCAAGGTTGGTCAGACGCTGCAATCTCATATCGAGAATTGCCTGAGCCTGAACCTTGGAAAGTTCAAAACGTTCAATCAAACCGATGCGTGCTTCATCACCGTTTTTGGAAGCGCGAATGATTTTTACAACTTCATCGATGTTATCCAGCGCGATACGCAGACCTTCGAGGATGTGAGCGCGTTTTTCGCATTTATCCAGATCGAAACGGGTACGGCGGATGATGACTTCGCGGCGATGCTCAAGGAACGCAGCCAGAATCTGCTTCAGGTTCATGAGCTGCGGGCGGTTGGCGTTAACAGCCATCATGTTGATACCGAAGCTCTGCTCCAGCTGGGTGAACTTGTAAAGGGAGTTGATAATAATATCTGCGATTGCGCCTTTCTTCAGGTCA
Source organism: Desulfovibrio sp. UBA2564 (assembly GCA_002340305.1). GTDB lineage: Bacteria > Desulfobacterota > Desulfovibrionia > Desulfovibrionales > Desulfovibrionaceae > Maridesulfovibrio. The sequence continues at coordinate 611 of DDLU01000223.1, read as the reverse complement.
ACAACAACACGGATACCTTTACGGTCGGATTCATCACGCAGGTCGGATACACCTTCAATCTTACCTTCACCTACCAGCTGGGCGATCTTTTCAACCATGCTGGATTTATTAAGTGCATAGGGAATTTCAGTGATGATGATGGACTGGCGACCGTTCTTTTTCTCCTCAACATTCACAACACCGCGGATTTTGATTGAACCGCGTCCTGTCAGGTAAGCTTCACGGAGACCCTTACCGCCAAAGCAGAGAGCACCGGTGGGGAAGTCAGGACCTTTGATGTGGCCCATGAGATCTTCGATGGCGCACTCGGGGTTGTCGAGCAGGTGCACGGTACCGTTAATCAGCTCACCGAGGTTGTGAGGAGGAATGTTGGTTGCCATACCGACCGCAATACCGGAAGTACCGTTCAGCAGCAGGTTGGGAACCTTGGTGGGCAGGACAGAGGGTTCCTGCAAAGAGTTATCGTAGTTGTCGCGGAAATCGACAGTCTTTTTTTCAAGGTCGGCCAGAAACTCTGAACTGAGTTTGGACATCCTTGCTTCGGTGTAACGCATTGCCGCTGCGGCATCACCGTCAATGGAACCGAAGTTACCCTGACCATCAACAAGCGG